>NZ_JBWOMN010000065.1:0-3193 GCF_056449545.1 Oceanicella sp.
AGCCGCCGCGGGCGCCGGGGCCGCGACCGGCGCTTCGCGCGACGCGGCGCCTTCCTGCGGCTCGAGGGTCAGGATCAGCGCCCCCTCGGACACCTTGTCGCCCTCGGCCACCGCGATCGCCGCCACCTTGCCCGCCACCGGGCTCGGCACCTCCAGCGTCGCCTTGTCGCTTTCCAGCTCGATCAGCGGATCTTCGACCGCCACCACGTCGCCCGGCGCCACCAGAACGCCGATCACCGGCACATCCGAAAAATCGCCGATATCGGGAATCTTCACTTCAATGACTGACATGTGCTTTTCCTTGTTTGCGGCCGCTCAGGCGAGGCGGGGATTGGGCTTGGCGCCGTCGATGCCATAGGCGTCGAGCGCCTCGGCCATCACCTGCCGATCGACGCCGCCGTCGCGAAACAGCGCGTTCATCGCCGCGGCCGCGATATGGTTGGAATCCACCTCGAAATGCCGGCGCAGGTTGACCCGGCTGTCAGAGCGCCCGAACCCGTCGGTGCCCAGCGTGTGGAAGGGCTGCTTCACATAGGCGCGGATCTGCTCGGCGTAGGATTTCAGGTAATCCGTCGCCGCGATCACCGGCCCCGTCGCATCGGCCAGCGTTTCGCTCACATAGGGCGCGCGCGCCGGCTCCAGCGGGTTGAGCCGGTTCCAGCGCTCGCAATCCATGCCGTCGCGGGCCAGTTCGTTGAGGCTGGTGGCCGACCACACATCGACGGTGCAGCCGAAATCCCTGCGCAGCGTCTCCGCCGCCCTGATCGCCTGCATCAGGATCGTGCCCGAACCCATCAGGTTCACATGGCGATCCCCCGGGGTCTCGGACTGAATGCGATACAACCCGCGCACGATGCCCTCCTCGACGCCCTCGGGCATGTCGGGATGGGCGTAATTCTCGTTCATCAGGGTGATGTAGAAATATACGTCCTCCTGATCCACGAACATGCGCTTCAGCCCGTGATGCACGATCACCGCCACCTCGTAGCTGAAGGTCGGATCGTAGCTGATGCAGTTGGGGATGGTCCCGGCCAGCACATGGCTGTGCCCGTCCTCGTGCTGCAGGCCCTCGCCGTTCAGCGTGGTGCGCCCGGCGGTGCCCCCCAGCATGAAGCCCCGCGCCCGGCTGTCCCCCGCCGCCCAGGCCAGATCGCCGACGCGCTGGAAGCCGAACATGGAATAATAGATGAAAAACGGGATCATCGGCACGCCGTGCACCGAATAGGCGGTGGCGGCGGCGATCCAGTCGGCCATGGCGCCGGCCTCGTTGATGCCCTCCTGCAAGACCTGCCCGGTCGCGCTTTCCTTGTAATACATCAGCTGATCAGCGTCTTCGGGGGTGTAGAGCTGCCCCCTGGGGTTGTAGATGCCAAGCTGGCGGAACATGCCCTCCATGCCGAAGGTGCGGCTTTCGTCAGGCACGATCGGCACGATCTGCTTGCCGATCTTCTTGTCGCGGCACAGCGTGGTGAGGATGCGCACGAAGGCCATGGTGGTCGAGATCTCGCGCGCGCCCGTGCCCTTCAACTGCCCCTTGAAGGCGTCAAGCGGCGGGATGTCGAGCTTGGGCGCATCGCGCCACTGGCGTTCGGGGAACACCCCGCCCAGCGCCGCGCGGCGCGCCTCCAGATAGGTTTTCTGATCGTGGGTCAGCTCCAGCAGCGGCGCGTCCTCGACCTCGTCATCGGGTATGGGGATCTGGAAACGGTCGCGAAAGGCGCGCAGCTGGTCGGCGGCCAGCTTCTTCTGCTGATGGGTGATGTTGAGCCCTTCGCCCGCATCGCCCATGCCGTAGCCCTTCACGGTCTTGACCAGCAGCACCGTGGGCCGATCCCTGGTCCCGGTCGCGGCCTTGAACGCGGTGTAGACCTTTTGCGGATCATGGCCGCCGCGCCGCAGCGCCCAGATCTGGTCGTCGGTCCAGTCCTCGACCAGCTTCGCGGTCTCGGGATACTTGCCGAAGAAATGCTTGCGGATATAGGCGCCGTCCTTCGATTTGAAGGTCTGGTAATCGCCGTCGACGGTTTCCTCCATCAACTGGCGCAGCTTGCCGCTGTCGTCGTTTTCCAGCAGCGCGTCCCAGCCCTTGCCCCACAGCAGCTTGATCACCCGCCAGCCGCTGCCGCGGAAATCGCCTTCCAGCTCCTGCACGATCTTGCCGTTGCCGCGCACCGGGCCGTCGAGCCGCTGGAGGTTGCAGTTGATCACGAAAATCAGGTTGTCGAGATTCTCGCGCGCCGCCAGCGAGATCGCCCCGAGGCTCTCGGGTTCGTCCATCTCGCCATCGCCCAGAAACACCCAGATCTTGCGGTCGCCCATGTCGATATGGCCGCGATTGTGCATGTATTTCATGAACCGCGCCTGGTAGATCGCCATCAGCGGCCCCAGCCCCATCGACACCGTGGGGAACTGCCAGTAATCGGGCATCAGCCAGGGATGCGGGTAGCTCGACAGCCCCTCGCCGGACACTTCGGAGCGGAAATTCTCCATCTGCTCGCGGCTCAGACGGCCCTCCATGAACGACCGCGCATAGATGCCCGGGATCACATGGCCCTGGAAAAACACCAGATCGCCGCCATGATCGGCGCTGCGCGAGCGCCAGAAATGGTTGAACCCGATATCGTACATCACCGCCGCCGAGGCGAAGGAGGCGATATGCCCGCCGTATTCGCTGGAGACCTTGTTGCGCCGCACCACCAGCGCCATGGCGTTCCAGCGGTTGATGGTGCGGATGCGCCATTCCATCTCCAGATCGCCGGGGAAATCCGGCTGCTGATCGGGGGGGATGGTGTTCTGGTAGGCGGTGGTCGCCCCGAACGGCAGCTCGGCGCCGTTCTCGCGCGCCGTGGCGACGGCCCGATCGAGCAGGAAATGCGCCCGCGCCGGACCGTCCCGGTCGATGACGTCTTCCACCGCGTCGCGCCATTCGCGGGTCTCGACGGGGTCGATGTCCGGGTCGTTGAGGGGAATCTGGTCGGTCATGCCGGGGTCCTTTTATGCGGGCCTTGCTGGCGTTGATCGGATGTTTCGCATTCTGGGTTCATTCGAAACGGGCCGGGCGCCGGGCTCGGCCCCCGGCGCCGGCCTGTCGTCAGACGAAATACTGCCCGCCATTGGCGGAAAGGGTCGATCCGGTGATGAACCCGGCCTCGTCGGCGGCGAGGAACACCACGCAGCGCGCGATCTCCTCGGG
>NZ_JBWOMN010000066.1:0-17994 GCF_056449545.1 Oceanicella sp.
AGGGTCACGCCGCCGTGGACTCCGAGGGGCATGTGGGGGGGCTCGAGGTATACATGTGTCCGGCGCCGGGCGCGGGCGACGCGGGGGGGCGGGGGGCCGATCTTCTGCTCGACCTCGGGGGGGGAGCCGCCGCCCCGGCGCAAGGCGCAACCCGGGGCGGCCCGCTGGCCATGATCCCCGGCGCCCTGCCCCGGGACTGGCGCGCCGGCGCCTTTGGCGCCAGTTACCGCGCGCAATACGACCGGGCGCCGAGCATGGCCGCGGCGCAGGGCTACAACGCCGCGCGGCGCATCGATCTGGCGGTGCGCCCGCTGGGCGGCGTCGAGGACCGGGGCGCGCTCGCCGCCGCGCTCGCCGCAAGCCGGGCCGGCATCGACTGGTGAGCCCCGCGCGCGCGGCAGGTCAGGCAGGTCAGGCAGGTCAGGCAGGCGCGTCAGGCGCGGCAGGTCAGGCAGGCGCGGCAGGTCAGTCGGTGAAAAACCCCAGCGTCTCGTCAAGCGTCGCCACATGGCAATAGATCATGTTGATGATCTCCAGCTCGCGGTCATGCAGCTCCATGGTCGCCGCCGCGCAGCAATCATCCACCACCACCACGCCAAAGCTTTCATCGGCGAGGCTGCGCACCGTTGACGAGATGCACTGGTCGGTGAAGATCCCCGCCACCACCACGTCGCTGATCCCCATGTTGCGCAGGATCAACCGGAGGTTGGTGCCGGTGAGCGCGCTGTCCGTGGTCTTGATCACGGTGATCTCGTCCGGGTCGGGGGCCAGGTCCGGCACGATCTGGGAATCCTCGCGATCCTTGGGCAGCAGCAGGTAGTTGAAGCCCGGCTTCTTCTGGCTCAGCGACCGGTCGCGCCCGTCGAGCTTGAGGCAGGCGATGCGTGCGAAGATCACCTCGACGCCGCGCGCCCGGGCGGCGTCGATCAGGCGCGCCGTGTTGGGGATCACCGCCTCGCGCATGCGATCGAAGAACGGCCGCCAGCGGGCGTTCTCGGCGTCGCTGTCCTTGGGCGCCAGATAGGTGTTCTGGATGTCCACCACCAGCAGCGCGGTGCGCGCCGGGTCAAGCGCGATGTCATCGGGCGGCGCGGCGTCGGCGTAGTAGAAGGATCGGCGCGCGGTTTTCCAGTTCATCCCCGGTTCCTTTTTCTGCCGAAACGCTTGACCAGCAGCGTGCCGATCTCGCGCGTCGGGAACAAGCCGCCGGGGCGCAGGCTCAGCACCGCGATCATCGCCGCGGCCAGCGTCATTTCGGTGATGCCGACCACTTGATCGGCGAAGATGTCGGCGCGGTTCAGCGCCGCCTCCAGCGCGCGCAGGCTCTCGAAGGCGGCGGTGACGATGAAGGCGCCCATGACCGCGCCGGTGACGGTGTTGGCGCCGCCGATCACCAGCATGCCGAGGATCACGAAGGTTTCCTTCAGATAGAAGGCGCGCGGCGAGAACGAAGTGATGAAATGCCCCCACAGCCCGCCGGCGACCCCGGCGAACAGCGCGCTCAACACGAAGGCGCGCCAGCGCAGATGCGGGATATGCGCGCCCATGGCGCCCGCCGCGACCTCGTCATCGCGCGAGGCGCGCAGCAGCAATCCGGTGCGCGAGTCCTTGAACGCCAGCGCCACGATCACCGCCGCCGCGGCCACCCCCGCCGCCAGCGGCAGATCGGTGGCGCGCGGCAGGCCGAACAGGGTGCGCGGCCCGTTGGTGAGCACGCTCCAGTTGGTCATGATCGCGTGCAGCACCACCAGCAGCGCAAACGACGTGATCACCGCCGCCGCGTCCGACAGCCGCATCAGCGGGTAGGACACCGCCGCCGCCACCGCCGCCGCCGCGAAGCCGCCGATGACGATGCCCAGATAGGGCGAGATCTGCACCTCCGCCAGAAACGGATACAGGTCGGGCAGCGCCATGCCCTTCATCTGCGCCGGGATGGTCAGCACCGCGGTGGTGTAGGCGCCGATGCCCATGAAGCCGATATGGGCGAAGCTGAGGATCCCGGAATTGCCCATGAACACCTGCAGCCCCAGCACCAGCACCAGCCCGATGGACAGATTGAGCGCGATGCGGGTGAACAGCCGCACGTCGATGATCTCGGCCCCCGCGACCAGCGCCGCGATCATGCCCAGCAGGATGGCGGCGGTCAGAAGGCGCCGGATCATGGCGTTCTCCTTGTCTTGCGGTCAAGCATGGTCAGGTCCTCTGGCCCGTCGCCGGGCCCTTGATCAGCCCCTCGGGCCGCCAGAGCAGGATCAGGATCACCAGCGAAAACGTGAAGGCGTCGCGGAACTTCAGCAGATCCTGGGGCAGCGTGTAGTTCAGCCCGGTGTCGATGAAAGCCAGCAGAAACCCGCCCAGCACCGCGCCCTGCAACGATCGCATGCCGCCGATCACCGTGGCGATGAAGGCGATCAGCAGCGGTTCCAGCCCGATCCCCGGCACCACCGCGCCGATGCGCCCGATCCACAGCATCGACACCACCCCGGCCATGAAGCCGCTGATGGCGAAGGCCGAGGTGATGATCAGGTTCGCCGGCACCCCCAGCATCCGCGCCATGGTGAAATTGGTCGCCGCGGCGCGCATGGCGACGCCCAGCACGGATCGGCGCATCAGCCAGGCGAACCCGGCCAGCAGGGTCAGCGACGTCACGATGGTGATGATGTTGCGCATCGGGGTGACCACGCCGGCGATCTCGACGGTGGTCGAGAAGATCTCCGGCAGCGGCACGTTGCGCGGGCGCGGCGAGATGAACAGCAGCGCCGCGTTCTGCAGCAGGGTCGAGAAGGCGAAGGAGGTGATCAGCACCGCGGTCACCGATTTCGCCCTGACCGGGCGGAAGGCCACGTAATCGGTGGCGATGCCCGCGACGATGGCCATCAGCACCGCCACCGCCGCCATGGCCAGCCATGGCAGCCCCGATCCATTGACCAGATACATGGTGTAGCCGGCCACCATGATCAGCTCGCCATAGGCGAAATTCACCAGCTTGAGGATGCCGTAGACGATCACCAGCCCCAGCGCCATCAGCGCGTAGAGCCCGCCGAGGCTGAGCACGTCGATCACGAATTGCACGAATCCCGTCATCCGCCCGTCACCCCGCCAGATACAGCGATTTCAGATCGGCGGCGGCGGCGATCTCGTCCGCCGCGCCCTCGGCCGCGATGGCCCCGAGCCGCATCACATAGGCCCGGTCCGCCACCGACAGCGCCTTGGCGGCGTTCTGCTCCACCAGCAGGATGGTCAGCCCGGACGCCTTCAGGTCCGCGATCATGTCGAAAATCCGGTCCACGATGGTGGGGGCGAGCCCCAGCGACGGCTCGTCCAGCAGCAGCAGGCGCGGGCGCGACATCAGCGCGCGGGCGATCACCAGCATCTGCTGCTCGCCCCCCGACAGGGTGCCCGCGGGCTGCTCGCGCCGCTCGCTCAGCACCGGGAACATGTCGAACATGCGGGCCTGGTCGGCCGCCGTCCCGGCGGTGTCGGCGCGGCGCACATAGGCGCCCAGACGCAGGTTCTCGGCCACGGTGAGGTCGGGGAACACGTCGCGGGTCTCGGGCGCCGTGGCGACGCCCAGGCGCACCATCCTTTCGGGGCTGGCGTCGGTCACGTCCACGCCGTCGAGCCGGATGGCCCCGGCGGCGGCGCGCAACGCCCCGGCGATGCACATCAGGGTCGATGACTTGCCCGCCCCGTTGGCGCCCAGCAGGGTCACCAGTTCGCCTTCGTTCAGGGTCAGCGACACGTCGCGCACCGCGCGGATGGCGCCGTAGCGCACCTGCAATCGCGTGACTTCGAGCATGGGGGCCTCAGCCATGGGCGGCCTCCGCCCCGGCGCCCAGATAGGCCGCGATCACCGCCGGGCTGGCGCGCACGCTTTCGGTGTCGCCCTCGGCGATGGTGCGCCCCGAGGCCAGCACGTGCAGACGTTTGCACAGGCGCATGATCAGCCCCATGTCGTGGTCGATGATCAGCAGCCCCAGCCCGCGCGCCTTGGGCAGATCGGCGAGGATCGCCAGCAAGGCGGCGGTCTCGGCGTCGTTCATCCCGGCGGCGGGTTCGTCGAGCAGCAGGAATTTCGGATCCCCGGCCAGCGCGCGGGCGATCTCGACCCGGCGCTTGTCGCCGTAGCTGAGCCCCAGCGCCAGGTCGTCGGCGCGCGCCTCCAGGCCGAATTCCCCCAGCAGCGCCAGCGCCTTGTCCCGCGCCGCCCGGCGCCCCGCGCCATGGGCCAGCGCCGCGGTCGCCACGTTGTCGAGCACGGTGAGATTGTCAAACAGCCGCACGATCTGGAACGACCGCGCCACGCCGCCCAGCGCCACGGCGCGCGGGGTCCGGCCGGTCAGATCCTCCGCGCCCAGCATCACCCGGCCCGCCGCCAGCGGCACTTGCCCGGTGACGGCGTTGACCAGCGTGGTCTTGCCCGACCCGTTGGGGCCGATCAGCCCCAGGATCTCGCCCGGCGGCAGCGTCAGCGACACGTCGTCGAGCGCGCGCAGGCCGGAGAATTCGACCGAGATCCCGATCGTTCTGAGTGAGTGTTCGGTCATTGGGAAAATCCGGTCCCCGCATGGGCTCGGGGCCGGGGGCCAAACCCCCGCGGCCCCCCCCTGGCGCGGGGCGGGGGCCCCCCCCCCCGGCCCCCGCCGCGACTGGTTCCGGGCTTGGGCGGGTTCTTCGGCTGGCGCCAGCCGATGAAGGACGGCTTGCCGCCTTTCAGCTCCACCAGCGCCGCGGCCTTGTCGGGCTGATGCCCCTCGGCGGCGCTGCGATAGGACAGGTCGCCGGTGAGCAGATGAAACTCGCCCTCCTCCAGCGCCCTGGCCACCGCCGGACCGTCGGTCGTGCCGGCCATCTTCACCGCCTCGGCCATCAGCATGATGGTGTCCCAGCCGGTGGCGACGAACGAGGTGTCGGGATCCTCGCCATACATCTCGCGATACAGCTCGATGAATTTCGGCATGTCGGGATGGCCTTCCGGCCCCATCCAGGTGTGGGTGACGAAATACACGTCGTTGCCCAGCCGCTCGCCCAGCGCCTCGTGAATCGCCGGGTCGTCATAGCTGTCGCCGCCCAGCACCGGGGCGTCGTAGCCGACCTCGCGCAGCGCCCGGATCATCACCGCGATGTCGGTGCCGTAGGAGGATATGTAGATCACGTCCGGCTTCTTGCCCAGCGCCTGCAGCCGCGCCAGCTGGGCCGAAAAATCGTTGTCGCCGTTGGTGTAGCTGTCCTCCAGGATCACCTCGCCGCCGATGGCCTTGTAATGTTCCACGAAATATTTCGACAGCGACTTGGTGTAGGCGATGAACTGGTCGGTGACCACGTAGGCGGTCTTCCAGCCGCGTTCGTTCAAGGCGTATTCGGCGGCTGCGGCGCCCATGGTGGTGTTCCACATCGACAGGGTGAATTGCAGATCCCCCAGCGACCAGGACGAATACAGCGGGTCCGACGCGCAGGTGGAGATGCCGACCACGCCCGCCGCCTGCGCCTCGCGCCCGGCGGGGCCGCCGAAATCGAAATCGCAGGGCGCGACGATCAGCTCGGCGCCCTCGTCGATCAGCTGCACCGCGGCGTTGCCCACCACCACAGGGTCGGACTTGCCGTCGAGATTGACGAATTTCACCGGCCTGCCGAGCAGTCCGCCGGCATCGTTGAGCGCCTTCACCGCCACCTGCGCGCCGTTGAAGCCCGGGGTGTCGAGGGGCGCCTGAATCCCGGTCAGGCTGAGCGTGCCGCCGATCAGAATTTCGTCCGAGCCCGCCATGGCGAGCGGCGCCGCGAGCATCGCCGCAAGGCCGACTCCCGCCAGAATTCCGGTCTGGATTGCCATTGTTCGTAACCTCCCATCAGTGGCCGGCGATCTTTTTGAAACTGGCGCCGGTGGGCCGAGGGTAGCCGAGTCGGGGGAATTTTCAAATATGAAAATTTTCATGGCCGGCGCCGGGATCCGGTTTCAATTCGTTGTCCGCATGCCGCCAATGGGGGATTTACTGATCGGGAATAGGGCGCCGACACCCTCCAGGCGGACAATGAAGCAAACAACAAGCGTTCGCTTTTATTTCGAATACAAGCCTTATGAACATCAATAATTCGGAATTTCACTTCCGGAATCCATATTTCCTGAATGCGAACAAGCGCTCTCCGCCACGCAATGGCAACAACGGGACCCCGCTTCGAAATGCGCGGGTTAAGATATCGTGATCACGCCCCCTAGCGCCGCGTGGACACCGAAACGATCCGCGCCTCGCCTTCCCCCGCATTGACGAAACAATGCCGCCGCCCCGAATCAAAGCAGGCGCTGTCGCCGGCCTCCAGCCGCACCGGCGCCGCGTCCTCGCGCAAAAGCTCGATGGCGCCGTCCAGCACGATGATCACTTCCTCGCCGTCATGGATCGACCAGTCGCGCCGCTCGGGCGCCGCGCGTGCATGGATGCGCATCAGGTAAGGGGTGAGCGCCCCCGCGTGGCGCGTCGCCTGCGGGAAATAGTCGTAGAGCGCGGTGCGGTGCACGTCGCCGTCGCCGCGATGCAGCGTCACCGGTTCGCGGGGTTCGGCCTCGCCGTCGATGATCTCGGTGACCAGCACGCCGAGGCCGCGGGCCAGCTTGTAGATGGTCTCGAACCCGCCGGAGATCTTGTCGTTCTCGATTTTCGAAATGGTGGCGATGGAGACGCCGCTGCGCCGCCCCAGTTCGGTCAGGGTCAGCCCCTTGGCGACGCGAAACCGCCGGATGCTGGCGCCGACATTCAGCCCCGCCGGGCTCAATAGACCTGCTCGTAGGCGGCGCAGGCGTCGGCCTCGCTCATGCCCTCCAGATGCGCGATCTCGCCGCGCTTGTGGGCCAGATAGACATCGACGAAGCCGGGCGGGAACCAGCCGCGCATCGCGGCGTCGGCGTCGAGCAGGTCCAGCGCCGCGCCCAGCGATTGCGGCAGCCGCGCGTAGCCGCGCGCCGCCAGCGCCGCGTCGTCAAGCAGCGACAGGTCCTCCTCGGTGGCCTCGGGCGCCGCCAGCCCGGCCTCGATGCCCGCAACCCCGGCATGGACGATCGCCGCCAGCGCCAGATGCGGCGACGCGGCGGCGTCGCAGGCGCGAAACTCGAAATTGTATTGCCTGGCCGGGTCGGCGCCCTTCGCCCGCGACACCGGGCATATGCGCACCGCCGCCTCCCGGTCCTGCGCGCCAAGATTGTTGAACGCGGCGCTCCAGCGGTGGGGCGCGAGGCGCTGGCAGGAAATCACGCTCGGCGCGGTGAAGGCGATCAGCGCCGGCAGATGCGCCAGCACCCCGGCGATGAAGGCGCCGGTCCGGGGGGCCATGCCGTGGGGGCCGTCCGGGTCGTAGGTCGCGGGCCGGTCGCGCGCGTCGCGAAAGCTGAGATGGACATGCACGCCGTTGCCCACCGCCCCGGGCTTGCGCAGCGGCGAGAAACTGACCGGGCGGCCCAGCCTTTCGCCGGTGGCGCGGGCGATCTCGCGCAGCAGCGCCGCCTGATCGGCGATGGCGAGCCCGCGCGCCGGGTCCACGGTGACCTCGAACTGGTCGGCGCCGAATTCGCGCATGAAGGTGTCGGGCGCGATGCCGCCGGCGGCGAGCGCGCCCATCAGCGTTTCGGCGAAGCGGCGTTCGCTGCGAAACCCCGACAGCGAATAGGCCTCGCCCGGCGGGCCGTTGCGCGCGGGCATGTGGAATTCGTGCTCGAAGGCGCCGTAGAGCCCGAGCCCGGTCGCCGAGCGAAGCCGAGCCAGCGCCTGGCGCAGGATCGCGCGCGTGCAGCATTCCCAGGGGCGGCCGTCCATATGGGTCACGTCGCCGAGCGCGAAATCCTCCACCGGCCCGCCGTCGTCGAAATCGATCCTGGCGCGGGTCGCCGGGTCGGGGGTCAGGATCAGGTCGCCCAGCGCCCCGAACGGGCTGTCGGCGATGACGTCGAAACAGGTGATCTGCACATTGGTCGGCGTCCAGCCGACGGCGCGCGGCCTGTCGGCGTTGAACGCGTCGGCGGGATAGCCCTTGCCGCGCAGCTTGCCCGCGATGTCGCTGGTGCAGAGATAGATCAGGGATTGGTTTTTCACCTTCGCCTCCGTTTCCGCCGCATCGGCGGGCGCCTCGATTGACAGGGCGCGGGAATGAGTTTTTCATAGTTTTTCAGAATTGAAAACAGGCCCCCATGCAAGCAGCGAACCGGGACATTTTCAAGTCGCTCGATCCGGGCGACCCGCCGCCGGTGGAACTGGCGGGCGCGGACCGGCGCGGGCCGGCGGTGCTGACCTGCGAACATGGCGGGCGCGCGACGCCGCGCGCGCTGGCCGCCCACGCCCCGCCCGGCCCCGACATGGCGCGCCACATCGCCTTTGATCCCGGCGCGGCGGCGGTGGCGCGGCGCATGGCGGCGCGGCTTGACGCGCCGCTGGCGATCCAGCGCTATTCGCGGCTGGTGATCGACTGCAACCGCCCGCGCCACGCGCCGGATCTGGCCCCGGAGGTCAGCGACGGCACGTCGATCCCGTTCAACGCCGGGCTTGGCGGCGGCGAAATCGACGCCCGCTGGCGGGCGATCCACGCGCCGTTTCATGACGCGGTCGCCGGGTTGCTGGATGCGCGCGCCGGCCGGCCCATGGCGCTGGCGGCGATCCACAGTTTCACGCCGCGCCTGCGCGACGGCCCGGCGCGCCCCTTCCATGTCGGGCTGCTGGCGCGGGCCGACCTGACGCTGGCCGAGGGGCTGGCGGGCGCGATCCGGGGTCTGGCCCCCGACGCGCCGGTGGCTCTCAACCAGCCCTACGCGATCGAGGACGCCTCCGACGTCACCATTCCCCGCCATGGCGAGGCGCGCGGCCTGCCCCATGTGCTGATCGAGATCCGCAACGACCTGATCGCCGACGCCGCGACCGCCGCGCGCTGGGGCGACCTGCTGGCCGAGGCCCTGGCCAGAACCCTGCCGATGATTTTCGCAAGCGCAAAGGACCGAGAGAATGGATTTTGACGCCCTGGACAGCCGCGAGCTGGCATTGATCCCGCCATCCTCGGCGCTGCTGTTCATCGACGTGCAGAATTTCAGCGCCAGACGCGAGGGCGGCGAATTCGACGGCATGTCGGACGCCGATTTCCGGTCGCGCTTCGGCTGGTTCATGGATCACATCGCCGCACGGACCCTCGCCAACATGGCCCGCCTGCAAACCGCCTGCCGGGGCGCGGGGGTCGAGGTCATGTACACGGTGATCGAGAGTCTGACCCGCGACGGGCGCGACCGCAGCCTCGACTACCGCATCACCGGCTTCAACGTGCCGCGCGGATCCTGGGACGCGCGGGTGCTGGAGGAAATCGCGCCCGAGGGCGACGAGATGGTTTTTCCCAAGACCTCGTCGAACGTGTTCGTGTCCACCAATATCGACTATGTGCTGCGCAACATGGGCAAGCGGCAGCTGGTGATTTCCGGCTTCATCACCGATCAATGCGTCAGTTCGGCGGTGCGGGTCGCCTGCGATCTGGGCTATCTGGTGACGCTGGCCAGCGACGCCTGCGCCTCGTATTCGCCCGAGCGCCACGCGCGGGCGCTGGAGGAGCTGAAGGGCTATTGCCGCCAGCGCAGCACCGACGAGATCTGCGCCGAACTGGCCGCGACGGGCTGAACCGCCGCGCCAGTCGGGCGCGGCGGTTCAGCCCTCGAGACAGCAATCAGCCGCCCCCATGCAAGACGCCGGAACGCCCGCCCGCCGGTCGCGCCCAGCGCCCCCGACACAAAGACGGACTCAGTTGGCGGCTTCGTCCTGACGGGTCATCTGCGCCTGGTAATTGCGCTCCCGCTCGGGCCAGCTCTGCCTGATGAAGGCGAGGATGTCGCGGATCTCGCCATCGCTCAGCCGGTCGCCAAAGCCGGCCATGTCGCTTTTGTAATCGCCGCCGATCACCGATTCGCTGCCGTCCCTGACGATGCGAAACAGCAGCGCGTCGGCGTGATGCCAGCTATGGCCGCTGGCGTCATGGGGCGGGGGCGGCAGGCGATCGTCGGGGCCGGGGTTTTTCCAGTCCGCGGCGCCTTCGAGATTGACGCCGTGGCAGCCGGCGCAGTTTTCCGCATATAGCGCCGCGCCGCGCGCCGGATCGGGGCGCGGCGCGCCGATCGCCAGATACCCGGCGGCGACGGCGAGCGCGACGCCCAGCGCCCCGGCCCCGATCAGCCGGCGGCGCCCCGAAATCCACTCAGGCAAGGCCATGTCCCGCGTCCTCCTCAATCGTGGCGCGCGAACAGCGCCGCGTCGGTCATGTCGCGCGCCTCAAGCTCGAACCCGGCGTCGCGCACATGCGCCGCCCAGCCGGCGCAGCAGCCGCAGCTGGGCGATTTCGTCACCCGCATGGGGCGGAGCCGGGCGCGCAGCGGCAGCGCGAAGGCGGCCATCGGGAACATGCGACATTGCATGGCGATCTCCTTTTCAGGTCTCGATCCG
Organism: Oceanicella sp.; assembly: GCF_056449545.1. Classification (NCBI taxonomy): domain Bacteria; kingdom Pseudomonadati; phylum Pseudomonadota; class Alphaproteobacteria; order Rhodobacterales; family Paracoccaceae; genus Oceanicella; species Oceanicella sp. Next base: position 10,449 of record NZ_JBWOMN010000066.1, read on the forward strand.
ACGGGGGTCAGCGGCTCTGGCGCACATCGGCGATCAGGCTTTCCATGCGGGCGCGCGGGATCAGCCCCGGGGCCAGCGCGTCGCCGATGACGAAGGACGGCGTGCCGGTGATGCCCAGATCATTGGCCAGCGCCATGGACAGGGCGATGTGCTCGGCGACCTCGGGGGCCTGCATGTCGGCGCGCATCCGCTCGATGTCGAGCCCGATGTCGCGCGCCGCCTTCAGGGTCGAGGCCTCGTTGACCCGGGTCTGGGCCATCAGCGCCCAGTGCATCTCCTCGTATTTGCCCTGCTTGCGGGCGGCCAGCGCGGCGCGGGTGGCGAAGACCGAGCCCTCGCCCAGAATCGGCCATTCGCGATACACCAGCCGCACCCCGCCATCGGCGGCGAGCAGCGGTTTCAGTTCCTTGGCGGCGCGTTTGCAATAGGGGCAGTTGTAGTCGAAGAATTCGACGATGGTGACGTCGCCCTCGGGATTGCCCAGCACCGGGGCGTTGGGGTCGCGCTCAAGCTCGGCGCGGCGGTCCCGCAGCACCCGGCTCACCGACGCGGTCTGCGCCTCGGCGTCGCGGCGCTTGAGGATGGCGATGGCCTCGCGCAGGATCTCGGGCTTTTCCAGCAGCGCCTGCAGGGCCAGTTCCTTGATGCGCGCCTCGTCGGCGGCGTCGAAGCTTTGCGCAGCGGCCTGAAAGCCCCAGATCAGGGCGAGCGCGCCGATGGCGAGGCGGATGAGCGGTTTCATGGGTTTTCCTTTTGCAGCGGGCGCCCCGGGCGCCGGTTGTTTGCAGGCGCAGCGGGCGCCGAATGTCGAATGGCGCCGCGCGGCCGCTCGGGCCGGGCGCAGCCCCCCGGCGGCGTCGGCCGCCGGGCCGGCCCGGGCGCGCGGTCCATGGCGTTGTCGATGCGGCGGCTGAGCGGGGCCATGGCGGGCGGTGTCGCGGGACGGTCGCGCGGCGCCGCTCCGGCGGCTGCGCCTGCGGAAAATGCGGTCATTGGGTCTGCTCCGGATCGGACTCATCGAAAATCGACGTCGAGGACCGCGCGCCCGCAGGCGGCGGCTCAGCGCCGGACGGGTATCGGCGGTCGAATCGAGGGCGTCAGCGCCATGCCCGGCGGCTGGCGGCGGTGACGCGGCGCCCGGCGCCCGGCCCTGGCGCGGGCCCGCAGGAGGATCGGCGGCGGCGCCGCCAGCGCCAGACCGGCGCAGGCGATCTCGGCGCAGGCGGCGCCGGTTTCGGCGATGCGGCAGCAGCCCGGGGCGGCGCCGCCTGCGCCAAGGAGGTCCGTCTGCGGCTGAACGGCCATGTCGCGCCCTGCGGCCATGCCCGCGCCCGGCGCCGCATGCCCCGGCGCCGCGGTCAGGCCAAGGACCAGCGCCGCCAGCAGCAGCGCATGCCCAAGCCACGCCGCGCGCAGGGCGCGCGCCGCCAGCTTCAACCCGTCCCTGGCGCTCGTCTTGCGCAAATCCGCCGCTTTCCTGCCCGCGCGCCGCACCGGGCGCGCTTCAGACCGGCGCGCGCTCGACCGGCGCGCGCACCCGCGTCTTCCAGATAAAGCTTCCCCCTGATGGAAGGTCAAGCGGTCGAGAAATAAACCCGGCCCGCCTTGACCTTCCAGCCACTGGAATGCCCATCTTCGGCGCCGCGCAACGCAACATGTCGAGGCACAGATGAACGCCCATTCAGACGCCGTCGCCATCCTCAGGGATCCCGTTTGCGGCATGGAGGTCGATCCGGACGCCGGCAAGCCCTCCGCCGCGCATGACGGCCACGCCTACCATTTCTGCTCGACGCGCTGCCATGACCGCTTCGTCGCCGCGCCGCAGGAGTTCATCGAATCGACCGACCCGGTCTGCGGCATGACGGTGGCCCGCGCCTCGGCCCGCCATATCGCCAGCCATCAGGGCGAAAAATTCTACTTCTGCTCGGACGCATGCCACGACAAGTTCACCGCCGCGCCGGAGGACTGGCTTGGCGAACGCGCGGCGCCGGCCCCCATGCCCGAGGGCACGGTCTACACCTGCCCCATGCACCCGGAGATCGAACAGATCGGCCCCGGCGAATGCCCGATCTGCGGCATGGCGCTGGAGCCCAGGGGCGTGCCGACGGGCGACGAGGGCCCGAACCCGGAGCTGGTGGATTTCAAGCGCCGCTTCGCCATCGGCGCGGCGCTGACCCTGCCGCTGCTGGTGCTGACCATGGGGCCGTATCTGGGCCTGCCGATCCGCGAATGGATCGGCGAGCGCACGGCGCTGTGGATCGAATTGCTGCTGGGAACCCCGGTGATCCTGTGGTCGGGCTGGCCGTTCTTCACCCGCGGCTGGAAATCCTACCGGACGATGAATCTCAACATGTTCAGCCTGATCGCCATGGGCGCGGGGGCGGCGCTGCTGTTCAGCATCGCCGCGGTGCTGGTCCCGGGGATCTTCCCGGACGGCTTTCGCGACGCCGACGGCAATGTCGGGGTGTATTTCGAGGCCGGCGCGGTGATCGTGGTGCTGGTTCTGCTGGGCCAGATCCTCGAGCTTGGCGCGCGCGAACGCACCGGATCGGCGATCCGCGCCCTGCTCGACATGGCGGCCAAGACCGCGCGGGTGATCCGCGAGGACGGCACGGAGGAGGAAATCCCGCTCGAGGACGTGAAGGTCGGCGACCGCCTGCGCGTGCGCCCGGGCGAAAAGGCCCCGGTCGACGGGGTGGTGATCGAGGGGCGTTCCTCGGTCGACGAATCCATGATCTCGGGCGAACCGGCGCCGGTGGAAAAGACCGTCGGCGACCCGATCACCGGCGCCACCATCAACGGCACCGGATCGCTGGTGATGGAGGCGACCCGCGTCGGCGCCGACACCATGCTCAGCCAGATCGTGGACATGGTCGCCAGCGCCCAGCGGTCCCGCGCCCCGATCCAGAAACTGGCGGACGCGGTGGCGGGCAAGTTCGTGCCGGCGGTGATCGGGGTGGCGATCCTCGCCTTCGTCGCCTGGTCGATCTGGGGGCCGACGCCGCCGCTGGCCTATGCGCTGGTCGCGGCCGTCTCGGTGCTGATCATCGCCTGCCCCTGCGCGCTGGGGCTGGCCACGCCCATGTCGATCATGACCGCCACCGGACGCGGCGCCCAGGCCGGGGTGCTGATCCGCAACGCCGAGGCGCTGGAGAATTTCGCCGCCGTGGACACGCTGGTGGTGGACAAGACCGGCACGCTCACCGAAGGCCGGCCCAGCCTGGTCGCGGTGCTGCCCGCGGCCGGGCGCGAGGAGGCCGAGGTGCTGCGGCTCGCCGCCTCGCTGGAGCGCGGATCGGAGCATCCGCTGGCCGAGGCGATCCTGCGCGGCGCCGAAACCCGCGGCGTGACGCTGAGCAAGGCCGAGGATTTCGAGGCGGTCACCGGCATGGGCGTGAAGGGCGTGGTGGACGGGCGCGCGGTGGCGCTGGGCAACGCGCGGATGATGGCCGAGATGGGGCTTGACGACGGCGAACTGACCGGGATCGCCGACGCGCGCCGCGACGCCGGCGAAACCGTGATGTTCGTGGCGCTGGACGGGCGCATCGCCGGGCTGGTGGCGGTGGCCGACCCGGTGAAGGCGGGCACGCCGGCGGCGCTGGAAAAGCTGCACGCGCTGGGCTTCCGCATCATCATGGCCACCGGCGACAACGCGCGCACCGCCAAGGCGGTGGCGGGGCGGCTCGGCATCGACGAGATCCGCGCCGACGTGATGCCCGCGGACAAGGCCCGCATCGTCAAGGACCTGCAGGCGGCGGGGGCCAGGGTGGCCATGGCCGGCGACGGTGTGAACGACGCCCCGGCGCTGGCCCAGGCCGATGTGGGCATCGCCATGGGCGCCGGCGCCGACGTGGCCATCGAAAGCGCCGGCTTCACGCTGATCACCGGCGATCTCGACGCCATCGTGCGGGCGCGGCGACTGTCGGTCGCCACCATGCGCAACATCCGCCAGAACCTGTTCTTCGCCATGGTCTATAACGGGCTCGGCGTGCCGGTGGCGGCGGGGGCGCTGTATCCGGCCTTCGGCATCCTGATCTCGCCCATGTTCGCCGCCGCGGCCATGAGCCTGTCCTCGGTCTCGGTCATCGCCAACGCGCTCAGGCTGCGGCGCGCCAAGATCTGACCGGCGCGGACCGGCGATCGGCGATCGGCGGACGGACAATCAGCGGAGATCGAAGGACCATGGACAGCGGATACCAGAAGGACAGCATCACGCTGATCGGCGGGATCTCCATGGGCACCGGGGTGATGATCGGCGCCGGCATCTTCGCGCTGGTCGGGCAGATCGCGGCGCTGGCGGGGCCGCTGTTCCCGCTGTCCTTCATCGCCGGCGCCGTGGTCGCCGGGTTCAGCGCCCACACCTATGTCAGGATGTCCAACGCCCACCCGTCGGCGGGCGGGGTGGCGATGATCCTGGTGCGCGCCTACGGGCCCGGGGCGCTGGCGGCGGGCGCGGCGATGCTGATGACCCTGTCCATGGTGATCAGCGAAAGCCTGGTGGCGCGCACCTTCGGGACCTACGCGCTGCGCCCCTTCGGCATCGGCGCCGACAGCTGGATGGCCCCGGCGCTGGGCGTGGCGCTGATCGGCTTCGCCTACCTGGTCAACGCCCGGGGCAGCCGGTCGGTGGGGGCGCTGTCCTTCGTCATGGCGGCGATCAAGATCGGCGGCATCGCGCTGTTCGGGGCGGCGGCGCTTGTCGTCGGGCGCATGACCCCGGCGGCGGCGCAGCCCGCGGCCGACCTGCCGGTCGCCGGCTTCATCGCCTCGGTGGCGCTGTCGATCCTCGCCTTCAAGGGCTTCACCACCATCACCAACAGCGGCGCCGAAATCACCGACCCGCGCCGCAATGTCGGGCGCGCCATCACCGCCTCTATCGCGATCTGCACGGCGGTGTATCTGCTGGTCGCCTTCGCGGTGGCGTCGAATCTCGGCATCGAGGACATCGCCGCCGCCCGCGACTATGCGCTGGCCGAGGCGGCGCGGCCCGCCTTCGGCGCATACGGGCTTTACGTCACCGTGGCGCTGGCCATGATCGCCACCGCCTCGGGGCTGCTGGCCAGCGTGTTCGCGGTGTCGCGGATGCTGGCCATGCTCAGCGACATGAAGCTGATCCCGCACCGGCATTTCGGCATGTCCGGCCCGATCCGCGAACACACGCTGGTCTACACCGTGGCGATCGCGGCGGTCCTGACGGTGTTCTTCGATCTTGGCCGCATCGCCTCGCTGGGGGCGTTCTTCTATCTGGTGATGGACATGATCATTCACTGGGGCGTGCTGCGCGGATTGCGCCGCGAGATCGGCGCGAAAGCCTGGGCGCTGGTCACGGCGATCGCGCTCGACGCCGTGGTGCTGGGGGTGTTCACGGCGCTGAAGCTGGGGAGCGACCCGCTGATCGTCGCCATCGCCGCGACCTCCATCGCCGCGGTTTTCGCCTTCGAGCGGCTCTACCTGCCCGGCTGGACCGCGCCGCGCGCGCATTCCGATCACTGAACGCGCCCCGCCGGCCGCGCGCTTTCGCGGCCCGCCCCTGGATGCGCGCTTTCGCGCCCCCCTGGATGCGCGCTTTCGCGGCCCCCCCTGGATGCGCGCTTTCGCGGCGACGCCGATATTGCTACCGTCGCCGCGCCCAGTTCAAAAGACCGAGACCCCCATCATGCTCAAGCTCGCCGCATCCATGTCCCGCCTCGGCACAGAATCCGCCTTCGAGGTGCTGGCCCGGGCCCAGAAACTTGCCGCCGAGGGGCGCGACATCATCAATCTGGGCATTGGCCAGCCGGATTTCCGCACCCCCGCCCATATCGTCGAGGCCGGCGTCAAGGCGCTGCGCGACGGCCATCACGGCTACACGCCGGCCAATGGCCTGCCGGCGCTGCGCGCGGCGGTGGCCGCCGATCTGGCGCGCCGTCACGGGGTCGAGGTCAACCCGGATCGCGTGGTGGTCGTGCCCGGCGGCAAGCCGACCATGTTCTTCGCCATCACCATGTTCGGCGAACCGGGGGCGGAGATCATGTATCCCAATCCCGGCTTCCCGATCTATGAATCGGTGATCCGCTACAGCGGCGCCGCCCCCGTGCCCATCGCGCTGGAGGAATCCAGCGGCTTCGCCTTCAGCGCCGAGGCGGTGCTGGCCCAGATCACCCCCGCCACCCGCCTGATCATCATCAACAGCCCCGCCAACCCAACCGGCGGCGTCACCCCGAAGGCGGAGATCGACCGGCTGGTCGCCGGGCTCGCCGACCACCCCCAGGTGGCGCTGCTGTCCGACGAGATCTACAGCCAGATGCTTTATGGCGGGCGCCGACACGTCAGCCTGCTGCAATATCCCGAGATCCGCGACCGGCTGATCATGCTCGACGGCTGGTCCAAGACCTACGCCATGACCGGTTGGCGGCTGGGCTACGCGGTCTGGCCCGAACAGCTGGTCGAGCACGTCACCCGGCTCTGCATCAACGACCATTCCTGCGTCAACGCCTGCGCGCAGCACGCCGGGATCGCGGCGCTGGAGGGCCCGCAGGACGAGGCCCGCGCCATGGTCGCGGCCTTCGGCGAACGCCGCGCGATCATCGTCGAGGCGCTCAACGCCCTGCCGGGCTTTCGCTGCCCCGACGCCGCCGGCGCCTTCTACGCGTTCCCCAACATCGAGGGCACGGGCATGAGCGCCGCGCAGGCCCAGGACCGGTTCCTGAACGAGGCCGGCGTGGCGACGGTGTCAGGCGCCAGCTTCGGCGCCTGGGGCGAGGGCTATCTGCGGTTTTCCTACGCCAACGGCGTCGACAACATCCGCGAGGCGATCCGGCGCATCGCCGCCTGCCTGTAGCGCCGGCCCGCACCCCGATTCCCCCCCCCGGGGGGGGGGGGGGGGGGGGGGGGGGGGGGGGGGGGGGGGGGGGGGGGGGGGGGGGGGGGGGGGGGGGGGGGGGGGGGGGGGGGGGGGGGGGGGGGGGCGGGGGGGGGGCCGGGGGGGGGGGGGGGGGGGGGGGGGGGGGGCCCGGGGGGGCCGGCCGGGGGGCGGGCGGGGGGGGGGGGGTCGTCCGGGGGGGCTGCGCCCCTTTCCCCTCATCCGGGTTTCCGGCCGGCAGGGCGGCGGGCCGGGCGACAAATTGACGGGACCAAGGCAAAGGTGTAGCATTTCCCCCGGCTTGAGGAGGGAATTGCCGTGCCAATCATCACCCTCTCCCGCGGTTCTTACAGCAAGGGCCGGGAGATCGCCGAGAAGGTCGCCGGCCGCCTGGGGTATCTTTGCCTCTCGCGGGCGCAGGTCCACAGGGAGGCCTCGGAGAAGTACAAGATCCCGGAGGTGGCGCTCGTCCGGGCGATCCACGACGCCCCGACCATCCTGGACCGGCTGGGATACAAGAAGGAAAAATACGTGGCCTACCTCCGGGCCGTGATCCTGAAACGGTTCCAGGACGACAACGTGGTCTACCACGGGCTGGCCGGTCATTTCATGGTCCAGGACGTGGCCCACGCGCTGAAGGTCCGCATCCTCGCCGACATGAAGGACCGGATCCGCTGGGAGATGGAGCGCGAGAAGATCTCGGAG
>NZ_JBWOMN010000067.1:0-16117 GCF_056449545.1 Oceanicella sp.
CGCCGCGGGCCGCCGGTCCGGGGCTGACCGGCGGCGCGGCGGGCGCGAATCCGCCGGGCCGCGGCGGGCCGGGCGCCGCCAAGGCTGCGCCGTCCGGTCGCATGATTATTTTTATCTTTTTATTACAACGACTTGAACAAGTTTCAGGGGGACACAGAGCTGCTTGACACACCTTGCCCCCGCTCATAGTGTGCGCGCCAACGACTGAAGGATCAGCGCCCGCGATGGAGGGGACATGTCGGAGCCCGACACGCCGTCCGATCGCATGAAACGGCTCGACGCGAAGCTGGCCGAAACCCGGCGGCGCCGGGCGCCGGCGCCGCAGGCGCCGCGCGGCGGAAAATTCGCCGGAGCGGAGCTCGCCTGGCGGCTGACGATCGAACTGATCGCGGGAATCGCGGTCGGGGCGGGGATGGGATGGGGGCTTGACAGCCTGTTCGGCACGATGCCGGTGTTCTTCATCCTGATGACGCTGATGGGGTTCGGCGCCGGCGTGCGGCTCATGCTGCAGACCGCCAGGCAGGACCAGCAGGACAAGGCCCGAACGGCAAGCGCCGCGGGCGGGGACAAAGGCGCCGCGGCGCCCCAGAACGAGGGACGTTAAATTGGCGTCACATGAGGCATCCGAGGGCGGCATCGCCGTCCACCCGATGAATCAGTTCATCATCAAGCCGCTGTTCGGCGATGAGGGGCTGAGCCTGTTCACGGTCACCAATTCGACCCTGTGGATGGCGATCGCGGTGCTGATCGCGGTGCTTGCGCTGGTCCTGCCCACGCGCAACGGCACGCTGGTGCCCACCCGCATGCAGACCGTCGCCGAACTGATCTACGGGTTCATCCGCAAGATGGTCGACGACACGCTGGGGCCGGACGGGCGCCCGTATTTCCCCTACATCTTCACGCTGTTCATCTTCATCCTGATCTCCAACGTGGTCGGGCTGGTCCCGGGATCGTTCACCACCACCAGCCACATCGCCGTCACCGGCTTCATGGCCGTGGCGGTGTTCCTGACCGTGACCGCGATCGGCTTCATCCGCCACGGGCTGGGGTTCTTCTCGCTGTTCTGGGTGTCGAGCGCCCCGACGCTGGTGCTGCGCTGCGCGCTGTTCGTGATCGAACTGATCTCGTATTTCGTGCGCCCGCTCAGCCATTCCATCCGACTTGCCGGCAACATGATGGCCGGGCATGCGGTGCTGAAGGTGTTCGCCGCCTTCGTGCCGGTGATGGGGGTGTTCGGCGTGGTGCCGCTGGGCGCCATGGTCGGCTTCACGGCGCTGGAGCTGCTGGTCGCCTGCGTGCAGGCCTACATCTTCGCGATCCTCACCTGCGTCTATCTCAACGACGCGCTGCACATGCACTGAGGCGCGACGCGCCCCCAACCTAATTCGGACCGGCGGGTTGATCCCGCCTCCCCGATCTGACACGACACATCGAAATCAGCTGATCACGAGGAGTATCGACATGGAAGCTGAAGCTGCGGCCCTGCTGGGCAAATACATCGGCGCCGGTCTCGCCTGCACCGCAATGGCCGGCGCTGGCGTCGGCGTGGGCAACGTCGTCGGCAGTTTCCTGACGGGCGCCATGCGCAACCCGGCCGCCGCGCCGGCGCAGACCGCGACGATGTATATCGGCATCGCGTTCTCGGAAGCCATGGGCATCTTCGGCTTCCTGATCGCCGCGCTGCTGCTGTTCGCGGTCTGATCCGATCGATCCCGGGCGGGCGGCCCTCGCGCCGCCCGCCCGGCTCATCCCGCATGACGGCGATCCGCGCGGCCTCGCCCATCGCGGCGCCGTCCGGCGGACCGGCGGCGTCGGGCGGGCCGAAGCGACCGGCATCGACGGTCCCGGCGCGCCCTGGCGGCGCCTGATCGGGCGCCGCAATCAAGCCGCGCCCGCGCGGCGCATGACGAACTGGAGAGCCCCATGGGTCTGTTCTTTGGAATCGCCCAGGCCGGTGAGCACCCGATAAACCCCGAGACCGGCGGCGAAGCCGGCGCCGTGGGTCTGCCCCAGCTTGCCGTTGACGCCTATCCTTCCCAGATCTTCTGGCTGGTGGTCACGCTGGTGGCGCTCTACTTCATCTTCTCGCGGGTGGTGCTGCCCAATATCAGCGGCCTGATCGAGGAGCGCCACGACGCCATCGAGGATGATCTGGACCGCGCCACCGAATTCAAGCGCAAGGCGGAGGAGGCCGAGAAGGCCTATGACGACACGCTCGCCGCCGCCCGCGCCCGGGCGCAGGAGATCGTCGCCAAGGCCCGCGTCGAAATCCAGAAGGACCTCGACGCCGCAACCGAAAAGGCCTTCGCCGAGATCGCGGCGCGCAGCGCCGAGAGCGAGGCCCGCATCGCCGAAATCCGCGCCTCGGCGCTGGAAGCGGTCGAGCAGGTCGGCGCCGAAACCGCCCAGGCGGTGATCGCCTCCATCCTGCCCGCCGCCGCGGATGCGGACGCCGTCAAAGCCGCCGTCGCGGCCAAGCTGAGGGGCTGAGACCATGGACATCTTCCACAACAGCACGTTCGTCGTCGGCCTCGCCTTCATCCTGTTCATCGGGGTCCTGTTCAAATACAAGGTGCCCGGCCTGGTGCTGGGGCTGCTCGACAAGCGCGCCGACACCATCCGCGCCGAACTCGACGAGGCCCGCCGCCTGCGCGAGGAGGCCCAGAGCCTGCTGGCCTCCTACGAGCGCAAGCAGAAGGAGGCCGAGGAGCAGGTGGCCGACATCATCGCCCATGCCCGCACCGAAGCCGAGGACGCCGCCGTCGAGGCCCGCGCCTCGATCAAGGACAGCGTCGCGCGCCGCCTGAAGGCGGCCGAGGAGCAGATCGCCTCCGCCGAGGCCGCGGCGCTGAAGGCGGTGCGGGACCGGGCGGTCACCGTGGCGGTGAGCGTCGCCGCCGACATGATGGCCAAGAACATGTCCGCGGCCGACGGCGCCAGAATGATCGACGATTCGATCGGCGAGGTCGCGGCCAAGCTGCACTGACCGGCGCCGCCCGCGCCAACCAGAAGCCCCGCCCGGAGCGATCCGGGCGGGGCTTTTTCATGGGCTGGCGGCTGGGCGCGCGGGCCGGGCGGCGTCAGCGCGCCATGGCGTGGTAGTCGTCATTGGGGCGCATGTCGATCGCCGAGGCCATGCGGTTGGTCATGTTGTAGAACGAGGCCACCGCCGCGATGTCGAAGATGTCGCGGTCCGAGAACCCGGCGTCGCGCAGCGACTGGCGGTCGTCTTCTTCGATCGTGTGGCTCGCCTCGGTCATCAGCACCGCGAAATCAAGCATGGCGCGATGGCGCGCCGACAGGTCGGCGGCGCGATAGTTCATCGCCAGCGCCTCGCCCAGCTTCGGATCGCCCGACAGCGCCCGCACCGCCGCGCCATGGGCGGTGAGGCAGTAGAAGCACTTGTTCACCGAGGACACGGCGACGGCGATCATCTCGCGCTCCAGCTTGTCGAGCCCGCTGTCGCCCAGCATCAGGTCGTTGTACATGGCCGAGAACGCCCGCAGCTTTTCCGGCGCGAAAGCGTAGGACAGCAGCACGTTGGGCACCAGGCCAAGCTTTTCCTGACAGATGCGGAAATATTTCTCCGTGTCCGCGGGCAGCGGATCGACCGCCGGCAGATCCAGCGCGGTGACCTTGGTTTCCAGCGCCGCCTTCACGGTCTGCGCGATGTCGTCATTGGCCATTGGATCCTCCCCGGCAGCCAGTAGGACGCCCGTTCACGCGGGCGCGATGCGATAGTGGTAGCCCCCGGCCTCGACCATGCCCATGCGCGCATAGAGCGCACGGGCCGGATCGTTGGCCCGGGTGACGGCGAGCGCCAGCGTCCGCGCGCCGCGCTCCAGCGCGAAACCGGCGGCGCCCGCGACCAGCGCCGCGCCGGCGCCCTTGCGGCGCTGATCCTGCGGCACCTCGATGGCGTGGATCATCGCCACGTCACCGTCCAGCGCCACGAAGGCGCAGCCGGCCACCGCCATGTCGCTGCGCGCCATCAGCACCGCCTTGGGATCGCGCGCGCGGGCCATCACCGCCCGGCGCGCGGCGTCGATGCCGCCCGCGTCCCAGATCTCGTCGATCAGCGCCAGCCGGGTGCGCAGTTCGACGATGCGCACCCCCTCGGGCGGTCGCCCGGCCGCAAGCCGGCGGGCGTCGCCGACATAGCGCATCGTCGGATCAAGCAGCGCATGGCCCCGCGCCGCCAGCGCCGCGTCCAGCGTTTTCTCCTCCGTCGAGAGCCTGAACAGCGGGCGCTGGCCGCGGGCGCGCATCGCCGCCTCGGCGGTTTCGATCGCGCCGCCCGGTCCCAGCGCCGTCGCGGCGCTGACCCGGCTGCCGCCGCCGGCGCCGTCGCGCAGCCGCCAGCCGGGGGCGGTCGCGTCGTCGATCGCCGCCGGCGGCCAGGTGCGTTCCAGCGCCGCGCGCAGCGCCGCGTCGGAGGGCGGCGCCCAAGCGCCTTGCGGGTTGCCGGTCATCTTCACTCTCCCTGACCACCGCCTCCCTGACCAATAGCGCGATCGGGCGGCGAACGGCGCAGCGGGATCCGCCCCGCGCCGGCATTGCAGTTCGCGCAGGGCGGATCCCGATACGCCATTGGCCCCGGATCGGCCTTCGGGTCAGCCTTTCTCGCGCATCAGGCGGCTTTTTTCCCGCGCCCAGTCGCGCTTCTTTTCGGTTTCGCGCTTGTCGGACATCTTCTTGCCCTTGGCCAGACCGATCGTCAGCTTGGCGACGCCCTTCTCGTTGAAATAGAGCTTCAGCGGCACCAGGGTCATGCCTTCGCGCCCGATCCCCTGCCACAGCTTGGCCAGCTGGCGCTGATGCACCAGCAGCTTGCGGCGGCGGCGTTCTTCATGGCCGAAGGTGCGGGCCCGGTCATAGGCGGGGATATGGGCGTTGATCAGCCACAGTTCGCCGCCTTCGACATTGGCGTAGGCCTCGGCGATGTTGGCGCGGCCCTCGCGCAGGGACTTGACCTCCGAGCCCACGAGCATGATCCCGCATTCGAGCTCATCCTCGATGAAATAGTTGTGGCGGGCCTTCCGGTTCTCCGCCGCGACCCTGACATTGGGGTTCTGCTTCCTGGGGGCCATGGCCTCAACCGTTCAGCAGGCCGGCATGGACCATCGCCGCGCGCACCTCCGCCCTGGTGTCGTCGCTCAGCGTCACCATGGGCGATCGGACCTCCTCCGAGCACCGCCCCAGCAGCGACAGCGCGTATTTGCTCGGGCACGGGTTGGGCTCGCGGAACAGCGCCGTGTGCAGCGGCATCAGCCGGTCCTGAAAGGTCAGCGCGGCGGCGTAATCCTTCGCGGCGCAGGCTTTCTGGAATGCCGCGCAAAGCCGCGGCGCCACATTCGCGGTCACCGAGATGCAGCCGACGCCGCCATGGGCGTGAAAGCCCAGCGCCGAGGCGTCCTCGCCGGTGAGCTGGATGAAATCCGGTCCGCAGGTCTGGCGCTGCAGCGACGCCCGCGACACGTCGCCGGTGGCGTCCTTCACCCCGACGATGCGCGGCAGCTTCGCCAGTTCGCCCATGGTTTCCGGCGTCATGTCGATCACCGAGCGGCCGGGGATGTTGTAGATGATGATCGGCAGGTCGGCGCAGTCGTTCAGCGCCTTGAAATGCGCGTAGAGCCCGCGCTGGCTGGGCTTGTTGTAATAGGGCGTCACCACCAGCGCGCCGTCGGCGCCCACGGCTTGCGCGAACTGCATCAGGCCGATGGATTCGGCGGTGTTGTTGGACCCGGCGCCGGCGATCACCGGAACCCGCCCGGCGACGGTCTCGACGATGATCTCGATGCAGCGGCGGTGCTCCTGGTGGCTGAGCGTCGGGCTTTCGCCGGTGGTGCCCACGGCGACGATGCCGTCGCTGCCCTCGGCCACCTGCCAGTCCACCAGTTTCCTCAGCGCGTCCTCGTCCACTTTGCCGTTGCTCATCGGGGTGATGAGGGCGGGGATGGAACCTTTGAACATGGCGCGCGCTCCGTCATTCTCTTTCAGGGGTCCCGGACAACAGGCGGCGTCGGGGACGGATCGGCTGGCGGCGCCGCGGCCGCGGCGCCGTCGCAAGCGCCCTTGCAGGGCGCCGGGGTCCCGCAAGAGGCGCGAAACTAGCCCCGAACCCCAGCGCTGGCAAGGCGCAACGGGCCGCCCGGCGACGCCCGCGCGCTTGCGACCCATGCGCCCAGCAATGATTTCACCGCTTCACAAGTCAGAAACGCTTACATATATACACTAGTGAAATGCTGCGATGCAGCGAACTTGACCCCGATCCGGTTTCAGATCACCCCTCGCGCCGCCCTTCCGGCAGGCGCCGCGCCGCCGTTTCGGCGGCGACGCATTGCCAGAGACACGCCGCCATGACATCCCTTTCGCTTGCCCAGCGCGTTCATTCGCTGATCCGCCCGCTTGCCGGCGCCGCCATCACCCCCGCCGAGGCCAGGACCGAGATCCTGTCCGGCCTCACCGTGGCGCTGGCGCTGGTGCCCGAGGCGGTGGCCTTCGCGCTGGTGGCGCAGGTGAACCCGCTGGTGGGGTTGTACGCCGCGTTCTTCGTCGGGCTGATCACCGCGCTGTTCGGCGGCCGCCCGGGGATGATTTCCGGGGCCACGGGGGCGCTGGCGGTGGTGATGGTCAGCCTGGTGGTCCAGCACGGCGTCGAATACCTGTTCGCCGCCGTGGTGCTGATGGGCCTGATCCAGATCGCCGCGGGCGTGCTGAAGCTGGGGAAATTCATCCGCATCGTGCCGCATCCGGTGATGCTCGGCTTCGTCAACGGGCTGGCGATCGTCATCGGCATGGCGCAGCTTGAGCAATTCCGCACCATCGGCCCCGACGGCGACAGGACCTGGCTCACCGGCGAGCCGCTATGGCTGATGCTCGGCCTTGCGGGGCTGGCCATGGCGATCATCCATTTCCTGCCCAAGCTGACCAAGGCCGTGCCGTCGAGCCTCGCGGCGATCGCGGTGGTGTTCGCGCTGGTCTGGGGGTTCGGGCTCGACACCCGGTCGGTGGGCGACATGGCGTCGATCTCCGGCGGGTTGCCGGAATTTCACGTCCCCATGGTGCCGCTGAACCTGGAAACTCTGCAAATCGTCGCCCCCTACGCCTTCATCCTCGCCGGGATCGGGTTGATCGAGAGCCTGCTGACCCTGCAGCTGATCGACGAGATCACCGAGACCCGCGGCCGCAATTCCATGGAATGCATCGCCCAGGGCGGCGCCAATCTCGTCACCGGCTTTTTCGGCGGCATGGGCGGCTGCGCCATGATCGGCCAGAGCATGATCAATATTTCGTCAGGCGCCCGGCGCCGCCTGTCCGGGGTGGTGGCGGCGGTGATGCTGCTGGCGTTCATCGTGTTTCTCGGCCCGGTGATCGAACGCATCCCCATGGCGGCGCTGGTGGGGGTGATGTTCATGGTGGTGATCGGCACCTTCGCCTGGTCGAGCCTGCAGATCATGCACCGCATCCCGCTGTCCGACGCCATCGTCATCGTGGTGGTGACCGTGGTGACGGTGCTTCAGGATCTGGCGGTCGCGGTGCTGGTGGGGGTGGTGCTGTCGGCGCTGGTCCATGCCTGGCGCATCGCCGGGCTGGTGACCGCGCGCACCGAACGCAACCTCGCGAACACGTTGAAGATCTATCACCTGAACGGGCCGCTGATGTTTTCCTCGACCGAGACGTTTCGCGAACTGTTCCAGCCCAAGACCGACCCGGACGCGGTGATCGCCGATTTCGATCATTGCCGGGTCTGGGATCATTCCGGCGTCGAGGAACTGAAAAAGCTCGCCGCCCGCTACGAACGCGAGGGCAAGACCATCCGCTTTCGCCGCCTGAGCCCGGAATGCGCCGCGCGGCTGGGGCGCTACGCCAAGCTGGTGGAGCAGGACGCCCGCGCCGATCCCCATTACGGGCTGATCATGGATCGCGACGACGAACCCGGCGCCGCCGTGCACTGACCGCCGGCGGGTCGCCCGGCCCGGCTTCAGCTCAGGGAGCGCAGCGCCTCCGTCAGCATTTGCAGCTTTTCATGGCCCAGCTTGCGGGTCAGCTCCTCGTTCTGGGCGGTGGCGAATTCGCGCAGCTTCGCCACCTTTTCGCGGCCCAGACTGGTCAGCGCCAACTGCACCCGGCGGTGATCCACGGGCGAGACCTGACGATGCACCAGCCCGTCGGACACCATGCGGTCCACCAGCTTGGTCAGGGTCGGCGGGTTCATCAGGACGATCCCGGCAAGCTCGCCCATGGTGTGGTCTTCCTCGGCGCAGAGCACCTCCATGATGCGCCACGCCTCCACCTGGATGCCCAGTTCCTTGAGCTTGGCGTTCAGGGTCTGGTGCACGTTGCGGTGCGCCGCGGCGAGTGAATAGGACAGATAATCGCCAATGTGCATGGAATGCTCGTTCATATGGACGCCCGCGTCGGTGCTCTGACCAGATAATTAGTTTACTTGGAAAGTAAAATCAATTCCTGTAGCCTGCCCGCGACAAAGGGGGGCGCGGGGGTGAACATGAATGCGGAACTGGCCGACTGGCCTGGCGCGGGGATGGGCCCGGCGGCGCTGGTCGATGCGGCGGCGGGCGGCGATCGCCTGCTCGGGGTCGCCCAGGCGTTCCGCGTCGCCCTGCTGATCCCCATGTGCGGTTCGGCGGGGCTGTGGGCGCCGTCCTGCATCTCCAGCGCCCAGGTCGCCGTCAACGAACTGAACCGCGCCAGGGGCATCGGCGGGCGGCAGGTGCAGTTGATCATGATCGATTCGGCGCTGGAAGCGCAGACTCCGGTCGAAGACCTGGTCAACGCGCTGATCGAGACCGGCTCCATCGACGCCATCGTCGGCATGCATATCAGCGCCATCCGCCAGCGGCTGATCAAGATCGTCAACAGCCGGGTGCCCTATGTCTACACGCCGCTCTACGAGGGCGGCGAATGCACGCCGGGGGTGTTCACCATCGGCGACACCCCGCCCCAGCAGCTGGGCCCGGCGATGGCGCATCTGCAACGGCGCTACAAGCTGCGCAAATGGGCGCTGATCGGCAATGACTACGTCTGGCCGCGCGCCTCGAACGGCTATGCGAAGTCAAAGCTGCGCGACATGGGCGCCGAACTGGTTTACGAGAAATACCTGCCCTTCGGCGGCGCCGACCTCGCCGGCCAGATCGAGCGCATCGCCGAGTCCGGCGCCGATGCGGCGTTGATGTCGCTGGTGGGGCAGGACGCGGTGGATTTCAACCGGTTGTTCGGGGCCGCCGGTCTGGACCGGCAGATGATCCGCCTGTCCTGCGCCATCGAGGAAAACGCGCTGCTGGCCAGCGGCGCCGAGAACCTGAAGCGGCTGTTTTCCTCGGCTTCGTATTTCGCCGCCGTGAACACGCCGGAAAACGCCGCCTTCCGCGAAAAATACCACGGGTTTCACGGCGACCGGGCGCCGGTGCTGAACGCGCTCGGGCAATCGACCTACGAGGGGCTGCAATTCCTGTCCAGCCTGATCGGCGACGCCGGGGCGGACTGGCGCCACAGGCCGTTTTCAGCGGCGAATCCGATCGTGTACAACAGCGTCCGACGCGCGCATTACTGCTCCAATTCCGCCAATGGCGCGCCGATCTATCTGGCGAGAGCCAACGGCGTTTTGTTCGATGATATAGAAATTTTGCTTTAAAAACATATGGATATAAGAATTATTTGAATTGGAAATAATTTACTTGAAATGGAAATGAATTTCTCCCTACCCTGAGACCCATCGACCAATCGTGGGCGGTCGGCGGCTGACGCCGGGCCCGTTCGCGGCGGCAGGAGGGTCTCGTGGTCTGGACGTTGTTGATCGTTTTTCTCGCCATCGCATTGGCCATCCTGATCTGGTTCATGCAGCGATTCTTCGCCAAGGCCACGCGCCAGACGGCGCTGGTGCGCACGGGCTTCGGCGGGCGCCGGGTGGTGGTTGACGGCGGCTGCGTCGCGCTGCCGATCCTGCATCAGGTGCAGAAGGTCTCCATGGGGGCCATCGTGTCGCGGCTGACCCGCGACGGCGCGCGACCGCTGCTGACCGGCGACCGGCTGCCGGCGGATATCCAGATGGAATTCGAATACCGGGTCACGCCCACCGAGGCCGGGGTCGCCGCCGCGGCGCAGTCGCTCGGCCAGCGGATCGCGCGCGACGGCGAGGCGGTGGCCGAATTGCTGCACGGCAAGTTCGTCGACGCCATGCAGAACGCCGCCGCGATGCGCAGCCTTGATGACATCCACCGCGACCGCGCCGGGTTCTCGGCGCAGGTGGCGGGCGACGTGCGCCCGCATCTGGAAAGCCTCGGGCTCAGCCTGGTGGCGGTGGCGCTGGTGCATGTGGATCAGGGGGTCTTCGGCGCCGGGGACGAGACCAACGCCTTCAACGCCGAGGGCATGCGCAAGCTCGCCGGTCTGGTGGCCGAGAACCGCAAGGACCGCATCCGCATCGAGACCGAGGCCGACATCGCCATCCGCGAAAGCCGGCTGGCGCAGGCGGAGCGCCGGCTCGACATCGAGCGCGCCGAGCGCGAGGCCGAGATCGCGCAGCGCGCGCATCTCATCCGCCTCGAAGCCGAGGCCGACGCCCTGTCGGTGGAGAAGAAGGCCGCCGCCTCCCGCGTCGCCGAGGCCGCCGAGCTGGAAAAGGACAGGGGGCTGAAAGCCCTGCGGATCGCCCATGACGAGGCCCTGCGCAAGCTGGAGATGACCGCGATCCGCGAGCTGGAGGAGGAGAAGATCCAGAACGCCGTGCGCCTGTCCGAAAGGCGCCTGGCGGAATCCGAGGCCAGGGCGGCCGAGGAATCGGCGCGCGCCAAGGTGATCCTGGCGGCGGAATCGGTGCAGACCGACAAGGCGCGCGCCGCCGCCGCGCGGGACAGCGAAATCGCCCTGCTCAACGCCAGGAAGGACGCCGCGGTGGAGGCCGCGCGGGCCGCGCAGCAGGCCAAGACCCGCCTGCTGGACGCCGAATCCGCGGCCAGCGCCGAAACCCTGCGCGCCGAATCCGAGGCCAGGGGCCGCGCCGCGCTGATCGCCGCCGAAAACGCCATGAGCGACGCGGTGATCGCCATGAAGCTGGAACAGCGCAAGCTCGACCGTCTGCCCGAGATCATGACCCAGATGATGAAGCCGGTCGAAAAGATCGACTCGATCCGCATCAACCAGATCGGCGGGCTGGGGACCGGCGGCGCCCCGGCCGAGGGCGTGGACGGCGCCTTCGGGGCGGCCATGGAGCAGATCCTCGGCATGGCCGTGCGCCTGCCGGCGATGAAGCGGATGGGCGAGGAGATCGGAGTGGATTTCGACCCCGCCATCGCCGGACGCACCGCGGATTACGCCAACCGCATCAAATCGAAATCCGCCGACGCCACCAAACCGACAGGAGAGAAAGAATGACGCAGACCAGACGGGATTTCATCGCCGCGGGCGCCGCGCTCGCCGCGGCCTCGGCGCTGCCGCGCGCGGCCATGGCCGCCGAAAAGATCAAGCTCGGCACGGTGTTCGACCTGTCCGGCATCTTCGACGCCTACGGCAAGCCGATCGACATGGCGATCCGGCTGGCGATCGACCGGATCAACGCCGGCGGCGGGCTGAACGGGCGCCGGGTGGAGCATATCGGCTACGACACCCAGTCCGACATGGCGCTGTATTCGCAATACGGCCAGCAGCTGACGCGCCAGGACCGGGTGGACGTGGTGCATGGCGGCATCCTGTCGGCCTCGCGCGAGGCGATCCGCCAGACCATGCGCAAGACCAGGACCCTGTATTTCTACAACATCCTGTATGAGGGCGGGGTTTGCGACCGCAACATCTTCATCAACGGCGTCACCCCGGCCCAGCAGGTGGAGGTGCTGATCCCGCATGCCATGGGCCGTTCGGGCAAGAAGGTCTACATTCTGGCGGCGGATTACAATTACGGCCAGATCACCGCCAAATGGATCCGCAAATACGTCGGCGACAATGGCGGCGAGGTGGTGGGGCTGGATTTCTTCCCGCTCGACGTGTCGGATTTCGGCTCGACCATCGCCAGGATCCAGTCGGTGGGCCCGGATCTGATCGTCGCGCCGCTGGTGGGCGGCGCGCATCTGTCGTTCTTCCGGCAATGGGCGGCGGCGGGGATGAAAAGCCGGATCCCGCTGGCCTCGACCACGCTGGGCGTGGGCAACGAACAGATGGTGCTGACCCCCGCGGAGGGCGACGGCATCATGGTTGCCTACAACTATTCCCAGCAGCTCGACACGCCCGAGAACATCGCCTTCAAGCAAGCCTGGAGCGACGCGTATGGCGACGCCTCGACCATCCATGAAACCGCCGTATCCAACTACATGGGCGTGATGATGTGGGCCGAGGCGGTGCGCAAGGCCGGCTCGGTCAAGCGCGACGAGGTGATCGCGGCGCTGGAGACCGGGCTGTCCATCACCGGGCCGAGCGGGCGGATCACGGTGGATCCCAAGACCCACCACGCCACGCTGGACGTGCATGTCATGGAACTGGAGAACCAGACCATGAAGGTGCTGGAGACCCTGCCCCAGCGCGCCCCCATCGACACGCAGGCGGTGTGCGATCTGCAGGCCAACCCCGACGACAACACCCAGTACGAGATCGACATCTAGCCTCGCGCGACCCGCGCCGGGGCGGCGAACGCGCCGCCCCGGACTGACCCGTCCGCGCCGCCGGGCGCCGCATCCGGATTGACAGAGCCCATGGACTACGCCGCCGTCGTCGCCGTCGAAATCGTCTACGCCATCGCCGCGCTGGTGCTGATCAGCGCCGGGCTTGCGGTGGTGTTCGGGATGATGAAGGTGATCAACCTCGCCCATGGCGAATTCATGATGATGGGCGGCTACGCCACCATCACCGCGGTGAAACTGGGGGTGAACGTGTTCGTCGCCATGCTGATCGTGGCGCCGTTGATCGTCGGGCTGATCGGCCTGGTGGTGGAAAGGCTGGTGATCCGGCGGCTTTACGGGCGGCTGGTGGACACCATGCTGGCGACCTGGGGGCTGAGCCTGTTCTTCATCGGCATGGCGACGATGATCTTCGGCAACACCACCACCGGCGTGTCCACGCCGATCCCGGGCTTTGCGCTCGGCGATTATCAGATCAACGGCTACAATTTCTTCATCATCCTGGTGTCGGCCGCGCTGCTGATCGCCATGTTCGCGGCGCTGAAGGGCACGCGGCTGGGGCTGGTGGCGCGCGGCGCCATGCAGGACGCGGACATGGCGGCGGCGCTCGGCTACAGCCCCGAGCGCATCTACATGGCGACCTTCTTCGCGGGCTCGGCGCTGTCGGGGCTGGCGGGGGCGGTGCTGGCGCCGCTGGTGGGGCTGGCGCCGACCTCGGGCGGGGCCTACATCGCCAAGGCCTTCATCACCGTGATCGCCGGCGGGCCGTCGCTGATCGCCGGGCTGGCGAGCGGCGCCGGGCTGTTCGGGCTGGTCAACCAGATCTTCACCTTCGCGGTCTCGCCGGTGATGGGCGAGGTGGCGCTGCTGGTCGCCGCCGTGGCGCTGCTGCGGGTGCTGCCGCAGGGGGTCACGGGGCGGTTCTTCCGGGGGCGGCTGTGAACGCGTCGTCGATGAAGGAGGCGGCGGCGGCGATCCTGATCGCCGGCGCGATCGCCTGGATCGCGCCGGCCTTCGTGTCCGCGTTCACGCTGTCGGTGCTGGTGATCTACGCCATGCTCGGGCTCAGCCTCGGGCTGATCTGGGGCTTTGGCGGCATCCTGTGCTTCGGGCAGGCGGCGTTTTTCGGGCTCGGGGCCTACGCCTACGCCATCGCCGCGATCAATTTCGGCGAAAGCACCGCGCCCATGCTGATCGCGGTGCTGGTCCCGACGCTGTTCGCGGCGCTGCTGGGCGCGTTCATGTTCTACGGGCGGCTGGCGGACGTGTATCTGGGGGTGATCACGCTGGTGGTCACGCTGATCCTGTTCAAGTTCGTCAACTCCACCGCCGGCCCGGCCTACGCGATCGGCAAGGCGCGGCTCGGCGGCTACAACGGCATCCCCGGGTTCCAGACCCTGAACGTGCCGGGGCGCCCGGACGATTACATCTGGGGCGACGCCTTCTTCTATGTCTGCGCCGCGGCGCTGGTCATCGTGTTCCTGCTGGTGAACGCGCTGCTGCGCTCCAGCTTCGGGCGCATCGCCGTGGGCATCCGCGAAAACGAACAGCGCATGTCGCTGATGGGCTATGACGTGCGCGCCCGCAAGACCGCGCTGTTCGCCATCGGCGCGGCCATCGCCGGGCTGGCCGGGGCGCTGTTCGCCAATTGGGGCGAGATCGTCACCCCGGGGCTGTTCAGCCTCGGCCAGTCGGCGGAGATCATCATCTGGTGCATCGTCGGCGGGCTGGGCACGCGCATCGGGCCGATGTTCGGCGCCGCCGGACTGGCCTACATGAAATTCCTGCTGGGCCAGCAATCGGCCATCGACAACACCCTGATAACCGGGCTGATCCTGGTGCTGTTCGTGCTGTTCCTGCCGCGCGGCGTCGCGCCCGCCATCGCCGATCTGTGGCGGCTGTCGGTGCGCCGGGCGCCGCGGCGCAGGCATCACGCCCGCCGGGCGCGGCGCAACAGGGGGCGTGGCGTTGGGGGGCGTGACGATGGGGGGCGGGCCCATGGCTGAAACGGTTCTGGAAACCAGCGCTCTGACCATGCGCTTTGGCGGGGTCACCGCCGCGGACAACGTGGATTTCAAGTTGAAGGCGCGCGAATTGCGCTGCCTGATCGGCCCCAACGGCGCCGGCAAGAGCACGTTCTTCAAATGCGTGACCGGGCTGCTCACGCCCAGCGCCGGCCATGTCTACATGCGCGGCGAGGAGGTCACCGGCTGGGCCCCGCACCAGATCGCGTCGCTCGGCGTCGGCGTCAAGATGCAGGTGCCCAGCGTGCTGGACGCGCTGAGCGTGCGCGAAAACATCTGGCTGGCGGCGCGCCGCTTCCTGCCGGCGCCCGACGCGGCCCGCAAGGCCGACGAGGTGATCGAGCGCCTGGCGCTGGGCCCCGTCGCGCGCGCCGAACTGGGCCGCCTGGCCCATGGCGAGCGCCAGCGGGTGGAGCTGGGAACGGTGATCGCCGGCGATCCGTGGCTTGTCCTGCTCGACGAACCGGCGGCCGGGCTGTCGGGCGAGGACGTGGAGCGCATGACCGGGGTGATCCGCGACATGACCCGCAGCGCGGCGGTGGTGATCGTCGAGCATGACATGCAGTTCATCCGCGCCATCGCCTCCACCGTCACCGTTTTCCATCAGGGCGCGGTGCTGATGGAGGATCACGTCGACCGGGTGATGTCGGATTCGACGGTGCGCAACGTCTATCTTGGAAAGAACGCCTGACATGACCGACGACGACGCCATATGCCTTGACGTGAAGGGCCTGTCCGGCGG
This sequence comes from Oceanicella sp., assembly GCF_056449545.1. Taxonomy (NCBI): domain Bacteria; kingdom Pseudomonadati; phylum Pseudomonadota; class Alphaproteobacteria; order Rhodobacterales; family Paracoccaceae; genus Oceanicella; species Oceanicella sp. The sequence continues at coordinate 15,393 of NZ_JBWOMN010000067.1, forward strand.
CTACGGGCGGGCGCCGGTGCTGCATGGGGTCGAATTCGCGGTGCGCGAGAACGAGGTGGTCGGCGTTCTCGGCCATAACGGCATGGGCAAGTCGACGCTGCTGAAGACGCTCATGGGTTTCCTGCCCGCCCGCGCCGGGGCCATGCGGTTTTTCGGGACCGAGATCACCCATCTGCCGCCCAACCAGCGCGCCGGGCTCGGGATCGGCTACGTGCCGCAGGGGCGCGGGATATTCCCGCAGCTGAGCGTGCGCGACAATCTGCGCTTCGCCTGGCGCGACCAGGGGCAGGGCGACGAGGCCGAGACCATCGCCGCGACGCTGGGCGATTTTCCGCGTCTCGACCGCTTGCTCGATCGCGCGGGCGGGGCGCTGTCGGGGGGCGAGCAGCAATTGCTGGCGCTGGCGCGCTGCCTGATGGGGGATCCGGATTTCCTGCTGCTGGACGAGCCCACCGAAGGCATCCAGCCCTCGATCATCGAGGAGATGTCCGAAACCCTGCTGAAGCTGCGCGACGAACGCGGGCTGTCGATCCTGCTGGTGGAGCAGAATTTCGATTTCATCTCCGACCTGTCGGACCGGGTGCTGGTGCTGGAGCGGGGCCGGATCGTCGGCGAACTGTCGCGCGCCGATCTGGCCGATCAGTCGAAAGTGGATCGGTTTCTCGGGTTCGGGGCGGCGCGCGCCACCCGCGCCACCCGCGCCACCCGCGCCAACGCGCCCCCGC
>NZ_JBWOMN010000068.1:0-2502 GCF_056449545.1 Oceanicella sp.
GCCGGGCAACCGCATTCACGGTTGCCCCGGGCTCCAGCGTCTCCGCTACGATCAGGGCCTTCACCTCATCCGGCCACCGCCGGCGGCCCCTGGCATCCGGAACAACCTCCTGGCCAATGAGAAACTCCCGAATATGACTTCACGCGCGAGAGTTTCAGATCAGCTCAGGTTTTGGAAGGTGGCGGTGGGACAACGGTTGCGTCGCGCGTCGCGAGCGTGGTGGCGTAGCGACAGCCCTTGTGCCGGTGCCAACGGCATCCAGGGACACGGATGACGGCGCGGAACCTGGGGCAGCACGATGTCGGGCCGACCGGGGACGTTCCTCGCGTGAAACCTGAAACGCAAGCCGCGCGCATGCAGCGCCCGGCGAAGCGACAGTTCGGGCTTCGTGTCCTTGCCCCGGATTCCAGCGCCAAATGAAGGACATTCTCTGGGGCGGGTCGGTCCGGATCGGCCCTCAGGGGCCCAGCAAACGCAGCGCGGTCAGTTCGTCGGTGACAAGGGTGTTGGGGCGCAGCGATGTCAGCGTGGCGGCGATCATCTCGGTTTTCTCGATCCCGCCCGAGATCAGCACCTTGTTGGCCACGCGCGCCAGCCTTTCGATGGAAATGGATATGGAGCGCGCGTTAACCGGATGATCGACGGGCCGGCCCGTCTTGTCCAGAAAGGTGTAGAGGATGTCGCCCACCGCGCCCGCCTCGATCAGCGACTGGCGGTCGGCCTCGGAGACATGGCCGAGGCGGTAGGAGGTGGTCAGCGTCGATATCCCGCCGCAGGACAGCAGCGCCGCGTCGCAGGTCTCGGCCATCTGCAGGATCTGGTCGAGGCCGCAATGTTCAAGCAGCGCGTGCCGGGTCTGCGCCGAATCGACGATCGCCGGCGCCGGGACCAGAAACCCCTCGGCGTCGAACAGTTCGGCGAATTGCCAGGCGAATTCCGCCGGATTGAAGCGGCGCGCCTGCGAGATGCCGCCAAGCAGCGAGACGACGCGCACGCCCTCCAGCCGCCGGCCCTCGATGAAGGGCAGCATGGCGTGCAGCGTCCGCCCCCAGCCCACGCCGACGGTCATGTGGCTGGCCATCAATTCGGATACATAGGCGCCGGCGGCGGAGGCGATGGCGCGCGTCGGATCCCCGCCGGGGTCGGAGAACGGCGCCACGATCGCCTGGCGAAGCCCGTAGCGTTCCTCGAGGCGGCGCTGGATCTCGACGAAGGGCGCCAGGGCGGACTTGATGCGGATGATGACCTCGCCGCGCTTGCGCGCGTCCGACAGCAGGCGGGTGATCATCACCCGGTTCACGCCCAGCTTCTTGGCGACGTCGGATTGGGTCAGGCCCTCGACGTAATACAGCCACGCGGCGCGGATGCGCAGCTGGCTGTGCTGGTCGACGGGCGCGTGATCGCGCGGCCCGTTCGCTGATCCGTTGGATTCGGGGCCCTGGTCGCTTGGCATATGGCTGATCCCGGCTGAAAGATGGCTGCTGGCGCGCCTTCATAGATGCTGGCGCAGCATATTTCCAACCTCCTCGGGGATTTCGATCTGGGGCATGTGGCCGACGCGCTCGAACAGGTGCAGCGCCGCGCGCCCCGGCGCGCCGAGCGCGTGGCGCCAGGGGATGACCGGATCGCGCCTGCCCCAGACGATCCGCGCGGGCATGTCCAGCCGCGCCAGCGCGGCGATCAGGCTGAAGGCCTGCGTGCCGTCCGGGAACAGCGCCTCGGCAAGCGCGCGCTGCGCCGCCCGCAGCGCCGGGTCGGCGCGCGACGCCATGGCCGCGCGCGCATAGGCGTCGGTGATCAGGCGTTCATCCGCCACAAGGGTCCTGAGCCAGGGGCCGAGGCTTTCGACCCCGGCGGCGCGGGTGATGCCGTCGAGCGCGGCGCCGTTGATGTCCGGGCCGAGCCCGGCGGGGGCGATGAGGGTCAGCGAGGCGACCGCCCGGGGGCGGGTGTCGGCCAGCGCCAGCGCCAGGGCGCCGCCCAGGCTGTGGCCGATCAGATGCGCCTTTTGCAGGCGCAGCCCGTCGAAGGCGTCGCGGATCGTTGCCGCCAGCGCCGCGAAATCGCGGATGCGCAGTTTTGGCGATCTGCCGTGGCCGGGCAGGTCGATGCGAATGATCGGCCGGTGTTTCAGATGGGGCTCCAGCGGGGCCCAGATGGTCGAATCGCTGGCGAAGCCGTGGAGCAGGACCACCGGCGCGCCGTCGCCCACGCCATCGCCCCCGCTGCGCGAGCGGGTGATCGCCAGCGGCCCGGTGTCCGGCGCGAAGCCGGCTGCGGGGCGCGCGCAGGCGCCCGCATCCGCCGGCGCGCGCAGGCGGTCGCGCAGATCCCCGGCCTGGATGCGTCCCCGCGCGCCGGACCCGGCGACGCCGCCAAGATCAAGCCCGCCCGCCCGCGCCAGCGCCCGCGCCAGCGGCGTCGCGCGGACTCTGTTGTCAGGCGCCGGCGGCGTTTGGCTGGCATGCGCCGGGACCGGTTGCGGCGCGCAGGCTTCGGCGG
>NZ_JBWOMN010000069.1:0-35078 GCF_056449545.1 Oceanicella sp.
CGCGCATCAGCCGGGCGCCGCCGGGGGCGGCGACGCTGGCCCCCGGCGGCGGCGCGGCCGCGCCCAGATCCAGCGCCAGCCGCGCCGCGCCGGCGGCGACCCCATCGGGCCAGAAGGCGATCTGCCACAGCGCCGGGGTCCCGATCGCCCCGATGAAAAGATCCGCGCGATCAGCCATGCAGGCGTTCTCCTTGCGGGTCGAGGAAATGCGGCGAGGTCACGCGCATGCGGGTCTCGGCCTTGTTGACGGGGTCCTTGGCGATCACCTCGCGCCCTTCCATCGCCGCCAGCCCGCCCGCGACGAAGCCGAGCGCCACGCGCATCCCCAGATGCGGCGAATCGGCGATCGAGGACACATGGCCGATTCCCAGCCCCCGCTCATGGTCGGGCGGACACAGGATCGCCCCGCCCCGCACCATCGCCGATGCATCCACCGGGACCAGCCCGACCAGCGCCGGACGATCGGCGCGGACCATGTCCGGGCGATGCATCAGCGCCGAGCCGATGAAGGGTTTTGCGCGCGAGGCCATGCGCGAAAACCCCAGATCGCCGAGCGTCACCCGCCCGTCAAGCTCGCGCCCCGTCACATGGCCTTTCTCGACGCGCAGGATGTCGAGCGCCTCCAGCCCGTAGAACCCGCCGCCCTCGGCCTTCGCGGCGCCATCGAGCGCCTGCCACAGCGTCGCGGCCCGGTCGGCGGGGGCGTAGATCTCGTAGGCCAGTTCGCCGGAAAAGCTGATCCGCGCCAGCCAGCAGTCGAGCCCCGCGGCGCGCACCCGCGCCACCCCCATGAAGGGCAGCGCCGCGTTCGAGAGGTCCGCGTCGGTGATCCGCGCCAGCGCGTCGCGGGCGCGCGGCCCGGCCACCGCCAGCCCGGCCCAGGCGTCGGACACCGAGGTCAGGACCAGCCGCAGATCCGGCCAGCGGGTCTGCAGCCAGCGGTCGAGATGCTCCATCACCGGCCCGGCATTGGCGGTGGTCGTGGTCATCAGGTAATCGGTTTCGCCCAGCCGCCAGACCGTGCCGTCATCGAAAACGAACCCGTCCTCGCGCAGCATCACCCCGTAGCGCGCCCGGCCCACGGGCAGTCTGGCGAAGCCGTTCACATAGACCCGGTCGAGAAACGCCGCCGCGTCCGGCCCCTGCAGCATGATTTTCCCGAGCGTCGAGACATCGCAGACGCCCACCGATCTGCGCACCATCGCCGCCTCGCGGATCGAGGCGCGGGTCAGGTCCTCGCCGGCGCGCGGAAAATAGAACGCCCGCTTCCACAGCCCGGCATCCACGAACACGCCGCCGGCGGCCTCGATCTGCGCATGAAACGGCGAATGGCGGGTGGGCTGCGCGTGCGCCCCGACATCGCCCCCGGCGATGGCCCCGATCGACACCGGCGCGTAGGGCGGGCGAAAGGTGGTCACGCCCTGTTCCGGCGGGGTCAGGCCGCGCGCCTCGGCCATCAGCGCCAGCCCGACGACGTTGCCGGTCTTGCCCTGATCCGTGGCCATGCCCAGCGTGGTGTAGCGCTTCATGTGCTCGACGGACACGAACCCCTCGCGATGCGCCAGCCGCAAATCGTCGGCGGTCACGTCATGCTGGGGGTCGACGAAGCTTTTCAGTTTCATGCGCCGGGCGCGGATTTCATAGACCGGGTCGAGCGCGCCCTCCCAGCCGCCGGGACCGGGCGCCTTGGGCACGGAGATCCGCCGCCCGCTGAGCGTTTTCGCCGCCGCGCGCCCCGCCGCGCGCCCCGAGGCGGCGCAGGCGGCGCGGTCCCATAGGCCCAGCGCCGCGCCGGCGGCGGACACGGGCGCGCCCGATTCGCCGGGCAGGAAACAGGCGTCGGCCTCGCGCCAGACCGGGCGCGCGCCGGCGTGGCTCATCAGATGCAGCGCCGGGGACCAGCCGCCCGACACGCCAAGCGCGTCGCAGGCGATGCGCTCGGACGCCCGCGCCCGCCCGCCGCCCAGATGCGGGCCGATGACGGCGCCGCGCAGCAGGCCGTGGGCGCCGCCCAGCGCCTGCACCGGGACCGTGCCGGGGCGCAGCTCGACGCCCGCCTCGCGCGCCGCCGCGGCCAGCCCGGCGGGGGGGCGTTCGCGACTGTCGAGCAGCGTCACCTCGGCCCCCGCCCCGGCCAGCGCCAGCGCCGCGCCATAGGCGCCGTCATTGGTGGTCGCCACCGCCACGCGGCGCCCGACCAGCGCGCCGTAGCGGTCCAGATAGACCCGCGCCGCATCGGCCAGCATCACCCCGGGGCGATCGTTGTCGCCGAAGATGAAGGGCCGCTCGATGGCGCCCGTCGCGGTGAGGACATGGCGGCAGCGCAGGACATGCATGCGCTCGCGCGGGGCCGCGTCGCCGCCGCCTTGCACGCGTTCGACCAGCCCCGCGACCGCGTGATCGTAGAGGCCGAAGACCATCGTGCGGGGCATCAGGCGCATATTGGGCGCCGCCGCCAGATCGGCGAGCGTTTTCGCGCGCCAGGCTTCGGCGGTGTCGTCGCCCATCTCGCCACCGGTCAGCAGATCGCCGCCCAGTTCGAAATCCTGCTCGGCCAGCACCACGTCGAGCCCCGCATCGGCGGCCTCGCGCGCCGCCGCCAGCCCGGCCGGGCCCGACCCGACCACCAGCAGGTCGCAATGGCCGTGCACATGTTCATGAAAATCGGGGTCCGGGTCAGCGGAACTGCGCCCCATCCCCGCCGCCCGGCGGATGAATTTTTCGAAGAACATCCATTCGGCGGTCCCCGAACCGAACCCCATGAAGGTCTTGTAATAGAACCCCGCCGCCAGGAACCGCCCGAACAGGTCGTTGACCGCGCCGATGTCGCGCTTCAGCGAGGGCCAGCAGTTCTGGGCGCTGGCGATCATCCCGTCCTCGAGCTCGACCACGGGCGCCTTCATGTTGACGAGCCGCCTTGCGCCGGTCCCGAGCGTGACCAGCGCGCCGCCTTCCTCCTGCCCCGCCGACATGACGCCGCGCGGGCGGTGATACTTGAACGAGCGCGCGATCAGGCGTTCGCCATTGGCGATCAGCGCCGAGGCCAGCGTGTCGCCGGGATGCCCGAGCAGGCGCTTGCCCTGCCATTCGAAGGCCAGCCGCCGGGACCGGTCCACGCGCCCGCGATGCGCGACGCGCCGCCCGCCCGCGCTCATGTCCCGTTCCCCAGCGCCGCGGCCATGCCGGGATGGGCGAGCCGCGCGCCGGCGATCTCATGCGTCGCGGTGTCGCGCGCCACGACGATCCAGGCGCGGCAGCCCAGCGCATGGCGCCACAGCTCCGACGCCGGGCCGCGGATGTTGTCGCGCAGGAACACGGCGTCGATCCAGTCCGCTTCGGGCGCGGCGATGTCCGGGTAGGCGACCGACGCGTCGCCCTCGTAGGTGAATTCGGCCTCGTCGCGCAGGCCGCAGAAGGGACAGGGGATGCGCATGTCGCCTCCTCAATGGCGGTTCGGGGTCGCGCCCGAACCTTCCTCGTCGATCATCACGCCGCGCGCAAAGCGGTCGAGCCGCATCTCCGCGTTCAATTCATGCGCCTTGTCATGGGCGATGGTGTGCGCAAAGCACCAGCCCGAGGCGGGGGTCGCCTTGAACCCGCCATAGCACCAGCCGGCGTTCAGGTAGAAACCGGGGATCGCGGTGGGCGTGATGAAGGGCGAGCCGTCCATCGACATGTCCATCACCCCCGCCCATTGCCGCAGCAGCTTGACCCGACCGATGAAGGGCGCCACCGCGACCGCCTTGGCCATCACGTCGCAATAGGTTTTCAGCCCGCCGCGCTGCGCATAGGACGCATACCCGTCGAGATCGCCGCCGAACACCAGCCCGCCCTTGTCAGACTGGCTGATGTAAAGGTGCCCGCCGACGGGCGAGGACACCACATGGTCGATGATCGGCTTCAGCGGTTCGGAAACGTAAGCCTGCAATTTGTGCGATTCGATCGGCAGCTTGCCGAGCCCGGCCTTCGCCGCCAGCGGCGAGGTGGCGCCCGCCACCGCCATGCCGGTCTTCTCGGCGCGGATTTCGCCGCGCGAGGTCTCGACCCCGATGATCGCCCCGCCCGCGCGGACAAATCCGGTGACCTCGCAATTCTGGATGATGTCGACGCCCAGCGCATCCGCGGCGCGCGCATAGCCCCAGACCACCGCGTCATGGCGGGCGGTGCCGGCGCGGGGCTGCATGAAGGCGCCTTCAAGCCGGTAGCGGGCGTTCGGGCCGAAATCCAGATAGGGCGCGATGTCGCGCAGCCGGCCCCGGCTCAGCCATTCGCCGTCCGCGCCGTCGAGCAGCAGCGTGTTGTAGCGCCGGGCCATGGAATCGCGATCGCCCGGATCGAAGCACAGCAGCATCTGCCCGCGCTGGGAAAACATGACATTGTAGTTGAGATCGTGGGACAGGCCCTCCCACAGCCGCAGCGAATGTTCGTAGAAGCCGCGATTGCCCGGCATCATGTAGTTGGAGCGCACGATGGTGGTGTTGCGCCCGGCATTGCCGCCGCCGATCCAGCCGCGCTCGATCACCGCGACGTTGCGGATGCCGTGGTTCTTCGCCAGATAATACGCCGTGGCCAGCCCGTGCCCGCCGCCGCCGATGATCACCACGTCATAGGACAGGCGCGGAACCGGGTCGCGCCAGGCCCGCGCCCAGTTGCGCTGGCCGGTCAGCCCGTTCCACAGCACCGAAAGGGCCGAATGTCTTTGTGGTTTTCGCCGCACCTGCGCCTCCGCCGTTCCCGCGTGAAGGTTAGAAGGACGGATGCGCCGCCGCAAACCCGATTGCGACCGGCGCGCATGATTTATTTCGCCCGACGCCGGCATCGGGGGGCGAAATCCTTTGCCGCCGGACGCGCGGGGCCGCTACACCGGTCCGGGACAGACCTTCACCGACCCGATGCGGGGGCGCCAATGCTGCTGAACACCCTGACCGCCGAGGCGAAAACCGACATCGGCGCGCCGCCGCTGCTGATCGCCCACGGGCTGTTCGGCTCGGCGCGCAACTGGAACGGGCTGGCGCGGCGGCTATCCGCGAATCGCAAGGTCGTGGCCGTCGACATGCGCAACCACGGCGACAGCCCGCATGCCGCGGCGAACGGCTATGGCGACCTGGCCGGGGATCTCGCCGACACCATCGCCGCGCTTGGCGGACGGGCGGACGTGCTGGGCCATTCCATGGGCGGCAAGGCGGCGATGGTTCTGGCCCTGAACGCCCCCGGGGCCGTCCGCCGCCTGATCGTCGCCGACATCGCGCCCGTGCCCTATGATCACACCCACCAGCCCCATGTCGAGGCCATGCGCGCCGTGGATCTGAGCGGCGCCACGCGGCGCTCGCAGGCGGATGCGCAGCTGGCCAGGCGCATCGAGGATCGGGGCCTGCGCGCCTTCCTGCTGCAGAGCCTCGCGCTTGACGGCGGCCCCGACGGGGCGCGGCGGCTGCGCTGGAAGCTCAATCTCGACGCGCTGGCCGCGCATATGGACGAGATCATCGGTTTTCCCGACATGACCGGGCGGCGCTTCGACGGCCCGGCGCTGTTTCTGGCCGGGGGCGCGTCGGACTACCTGCGCCCCGCGCATCACGCCGCCATCCGGGCGCTGTTTCCGCGCGCGGTCTTCGCCAGCATCCCTGGCGCCGGCCACTGGCTGCACGCGGAAAAGCCCGATGATTTCCTCGCCGAGGCGACCGCGTTCCTCGCAGCCTGACCCCGGTCCCGCATGTTTGAACGCTCCGACAAGGATGTAAGAAATGCTTTTGAAACGCATCGGCAAGGGGCTTCTGATCGTGCTGGCGATCCTCGCGGTCCTGGGGGTGTGGAAGCGCGAACAGATCGAACGGCTGTATCGGGTCAACACCCTGTTCGCTGCGGATCGCATCGTCGGCAATTTCTCGTCCATGGACCGGATGTTCCTCACCGCGCCGGTGTCGCGCGGGACCGCTCCGGTGCGCGAACTGCCCAGGGCCGAACGCCCGCTGCCGGAAAAATTCACCCATGGCGGCGGCGAGGAAACCGTCGAGAGCTATCTGGAGCGCTCCGCCACCACCTCGCTGCTGGTGCTCAAGGACGGCGTGATCATGCATGAGAGCTATCGCCTCGGCACGGGGCCGGAGGATCTGCGGATTTCATGGTCGATGGCGAAATCCATGGTCTCGGCGCTGATCGGCATCGCGCTGGCCGAGGGCAGGATCGCCAGCATCGACGACCCCGCCGAGCGCTACGCGCCGGAACTGGCGCAGGGCGCCTACAAGGGGGTGTCGATCCGGGACCTGCTGCACATGGCCTCGGGGGTCGAATTCGACGAGGATTACGGGGATTTCAACTCCGACATCAACCAGATGGGGCGGGTGCTGGCGCTGGGCGGCTCGATGGACGCATTCGCCGCCGGGCAGGATCGCCGCGTCGCCCCGGCGGGAGAAAATTTCCGCTACGTGTCCATCGACACCCACGCGCTGGCGATGACCCTGCGCGGGGCGGTGGGCAAGAGCCTCCCCGATTACCTGTCGGAAAAGCTCTACGGCCCCATGGGCGCGGAGGCTGACGCGCTGTTCATCACCGATGGCGAGGGCGTGGCCTTCGCGCTGGGCGGCATGAACGCGCGCACCCGCGACTACGCCCGCTTCGGGCTGCTGATCGCCGAGGGCGGCGCCTGGAACGGCGCGCAGATCGTGCCCGCCGACTGGATCGTCGACTCCACCGCGCAAAGCGCCCCGCCCCCGGCCGAGCCGCGCGCCGACCGCCACGGCTACGGCTATCAATGGTGGATTCCGCCAGAACCCGAAGGCCCCGAGGGCAAGCGCGAGGTGCTGGCGCGCGGCGTCTACAGCCAGTTCATCTACATCCGCCCCGCCGATCGCATCGTGATCGTCAAGACCTCGGCGGATCGGGGGTTCATGGACAGATCGCGCCGCGCCAACCTCGAATCCACCCGGTTCTTCCGGGCGGTGGCCCAGGCCTATCGCTGAGCCAATGGCGCCGCCGGCCCCGGTCAGAGGCGTTCGATGGCCAGCGCGATGCCCTGCCCGCCGCCGATGCACATGGTGATCAGCCCGTAGCGTCCGTCGATGCGCTCCAGTTCATAAAGACATTTGACGGTGACGATGCAGCCCGTGGCCCCCACCGGATGGCCCAGCGCGATGGCGCCGCCATTGGGGTTCACCTTCGCCGGGTCGAGGCCCAGTTCCCGGTTCACCGCGCAGGCCTGGGCGGCGAAGGCCTCGTTGGATTCGATCACGTCGAACTGATCGGCGCTCAGCCCGGTTCTTTCCAGCAGCCGGCGCACCGCCGGGACCGGGCCGATGCCCATCACCTCGGGGCGCACGCCGGCATGGGCGTAGCCCAGCAGCCGCGCGCGCGGGGTCAGCCCGGCCTTCGCGGCGGCCTCGGCATCGGCCATGACGATCGCCGCGGCCCCGTCATTGATGCCCGAGGCGTTGCCCGCCGTCACCGTGCCGCCCTTGCGAAACACCGCGCGCAGGCCCGCCAGCGCCTCGGCCGAGGTCATGCGGGGGTGCTCGTCGGTGTCGAACGCCACCGTGTCGCGGCGCACCCGCACGTCGATCGGCGCGATCTGGGATTTGAACCGCCCTTCGGCGATGGCGCGCGCCGCGCGGGTCTGGCTTTCCAGCGCAAAGGCGTCCTGGGCGTCGCGCGAGATGTCGTGTTCCTCGGCGACGTTCTCCGCCGTCACCCCCATATGCCCGGTCCCGAACGGGTCGTGCAGCGCGCCGATCATCATGTCGAGCGCCAGCGTGTCGCCCATCTTCTGCCCGAAGCGCCCGGCGGGAAGGATATGGGGCCCCCGGCTCATGGCCTCGGCCCCGCCGGCCAGCGCGAAATCGGCGTCGCCGAGCATCAGGCTCTGGGCCGCCGACACGATCGCCTGCGCGCCCGAGCCGCAAAGCCGGTTGACGTTCATGCAGGGGGTCTCCACCGGGATGCCGGCCTCCACCGCCGCCACGCGCGACAGATACATGTCGCGGGGCTCGGTGTTGATCACATGTCCGTAGGCCACATGGCCGATCCGATCCGGCGCCACCCCGGCGCGCTGCATCGCCGCCCTGGCCACATGGGCGGCGGTGGCGATCGGCGGCGTGCCGGCCAGCGCGCCGCCGAACGTTCCGATCGCGGTGCGGGCGCCGTCGAGGATCACGATGTCGCGGGGCATGGGCATTCCTTTGCTCTGGGGTCGACTGTCTGGTTTGGCGCGGCGCGGCGGCGGCGTCGGCCGCTTTTTTTGCGCCTGCGCGGCGCCGCGCGCAACCCCTCCGGACCGAGGCGGCGGGCGCCGCGCCGATCGCGCGCCATTCGAAAGATCAGAAATCGGGCGGCCAGGGGATGGCGTTCTCGGCCTCGGCCCAGCGCATGACCCAATCGGGCGGGCGGGCGTGCCAGCCCTGATGGGTCTGGCCCCCGACCACCGCGTCGGTGGGCGCGATGCCGGCGGATCCAACCGCAACCGCGCGATAGACCGCGTGATGGGCGGGAACGCCGCGGGTCAGGGTCAGGTGCTCGACATAGAAGAATCGCGGATCGCGGCCCAGCAGGCGGCTGCGGATCTCCATGGGCGCGAAAGGGCGCACCCGGGCGCGATACTGCACCCGCGATCCGGCCATGGTCATGCGCATGCCCCCGGCGCGCACCAGCCCCACCAGCCCGATCCGGGTCAGCAGCGACAGGCGCCCGATATCCATCAGCGTCAGGCTGCGGCCATTGTTCAGTTCGCCGAACGGGTCGATGTCCCAGGGCCAGCAGCGGGTGCGCTCGATCACGGTTTCGTCGGGCGCGATTCGATGCGCGCGCGCGGCGCGAAAGATCGACGCGCCGACGCGCAGATAGGGGTACATGGAGGCTCCTGATCCGGCAGGGGGCGGGGCGGGGCGGGGCGCGAGCGCCATGCCCCGTTTCTAGGCGGCGCGTCCCGGCAAGGCAACCTGCGGCGCGGCCCGGTTTCCGGCGATCGCCCGCCCGGCAGGGGCGGCGCGCCCGCGCGATCTTGCCAAGGCGCAAGCCGCGCGCTATGGCGCACAGGCGCCACGAAACATCTGCCTGACCGCGGGAAAACCCATGTCCAAGCCCAAGAAAGTCGTTCTCGCCTATTCGGGCGGACTCGACACCTCGATCATCCTCAAATGGCTGCAATCGGAATACGGCTGCGAGGTGGTCACCTTCACCGCCGATCTCGGCCAGGGCGAGGAGCTCGCCCCCGCCCGCGCCAAGGCCGAGCTGCTCGGCATCAAGGACGAGAACATCTTTGTCGAGGACGTGCGCGAGGAATTCACCCGCGATTTCGTCTTCCCGATGTTTCGCGCCAACGCGGTCTATGAGGGGCTGTATCTGCTGGGCACCTCGATCGCCCGGCCGCTGATCTCCAAGCGGCTGATCGAGATCGCCGCGGAAACCGGCGCCGACGCGATCGCCCATGGCGCCACCGGCAAGGGCAACGATCAGGTGCGCTTCGAACTCGCCGCCTATGCGCTGAACCCGGACGTGAAGGTGATCGCGCCCTGGCGGGAATGGGACCTGACCTCGCGCACCAAGCTGCTGGAATACGCCGAGACGCATCAGGTGCCGGTGCCCAAAGACAAGCGCGGCGAGGCGCCGTTTTCCGTCGACGCCAACCTGCTGCACACCTCGTCGGAGGGCAAGGTGCTGGAGGATCCGGCGCAGCCGGCGCCCGATTACGTCTACCAGCGCACGGTCGCCCCCGAGGACGCGCCCGACGCGCCGGAATTCATCGAGATCGGATTCGAGCGCGGCGACGCCGCGTCGATCAACGGCGAAGCCATGTCCCCCGCGACCATCCTCACCGCGCTCAACGAATACGGCGGGCGCCACGGGGTCGGGCGGCTGGACCTGGTCGAGGGGCGCTATGTGGGCATGAAGTCGCGCGGCGTCTACGAGACCCCCGGCGGCACGGTGCTGCTGGAAGCCCACCGGGGCATCGAATCGATCACGCTCGATCGCGGCGCGGCGCATCTGAAAGACGAACTGATGCCGAAATACGCCGAGCTGATCTACAACGGCTACTGGTTCAGCCCCGAACGGCTGATGCTGCAGGCGCTGATCGACCAGAGCCAGGAACACGTGACCGGCACGGTGCGCATCAAGCTCTACAAGGGCTCGGCGCGGGTCGTGGCGCGCTGGTCGGACCGCTCGCTGTATTCGGAAGAACACGTCACCTTCGAGGATGACGAGGGCGCCTATGACCAGAAGGACGCGGCCGGATTCATCAAGATCAACGCCCTGCGCCTGCGGCTGCTGGCGATGCGCGACAAACGCCTGAAGTGATGTCCCGGCAAGGGCGCGGCTGGCCGTTCGCCGCGCCGCGCCCCTGATCCGCGGGTTGCGCCGCCGCGCCGCCGCCTGGCGCGCCCCTTGACCGGGGCGGCCCGCGCGGGCAGGCATGAAACCGCCCCGAAGGATCAGGAGACCCCCATGCCCGACGCCGACGCCCCCGCCCCGCTTTCGCTTGATCACCTCGTCGTCGGCTGCCTGTCGCTGGCCGAGGGGTGCGCATGGATGGAGTCGCGCCTTGGCGTCAAGGCGCAGGGCGGCGGCGCGCATCAGGGCATGGGCACCCATAACAAGCTCTGGGGGCTGGACCGCGACGACGCCGACCCGGTGTATCTGGAACTGATCGCCCCGGATCCGGCCCAGGACCCGCCCGCGCATGGCGCCCTGCCGTTCGGCCTGCACCGGCCCGAAGTTCTGGCGCTGCTGAAAGACCGCCCGCGGCTGATCACCTGGATGGCGCGCTGCGACGCGGTGGACGCGCTGGCCGCGCGCCACCCCGACCTGCTTGGCCCGGCGCGGCCCATGCGGCGCGGCGATCTTGAATGGCGGCTGACCATCCCCTCGGGGCCGGTCCCGCCGCATCACGGCGCCCTGCCGGGCCTGATCCAGTGGCCCGACATCGAAACCCCCTCGATGCAGATGGCGGGGGCCGGGCTCAGCCTTGCGCGGTTCGCGCGCCGCCCGGACGCCGCCACGGGGCGCGCGCTGGCGGCGCTGGGCCTCGATGCGGCGCTGCCCGAGGGCGAGACCGGCGGCGCGCCGCTGCGCGCCGCCCTGCGCGGGCCGAATGGCGAGGTGACGCTGGATTGAGGCGGACTGGCGCGGGCTGGGGCGGACTGGCGCGCGCGCCGGCGGCGGGGGTCCCGGTCAGGCCGAGAACTGGTCGTAGGCGTCAAGCGCCTTGGCGCCATACATCAAGGCCGGACCGCCGCCCATGTAGACGCACATGCCGATGGCCTCCACGACCTCCTGACGCGTGGCGCCGTGGCGGATGCAGGCCTTGACGTGAAAGGCGATGCAGGCGTCGCAGCGGGTTGCGACGCCGATGGCCAGCGCGATCAGCTCCTTGGTCCTGGGGTCCAGCGCCCCCTCGGCCGTGGCGGCCCGCGCCAACGCGCCGAACCCCCGCGCCACCTCCGGCATCTCCGGGTTCAGGCGGGACAATTCGCCCTTGGTGTCGTCGAGGAATTCGGTCCAGTTCATGGGTCTGCTCTCCGGGTTTCGCAATGCATGTCCGCCTTTGCCCCCATTCGGCGCGCGCGTCAACGGCTGCGGATTGACGCGCGCGCCGAATGAGGGCCAAGTGGGGCCACGGAGGCCGCCATGCCCAGGACATTCGAATTCCTGTATGATTTCGCCAGCCCCGCCAGCTACCTGGCCTGGACCCAGCTGCCGGCGCTGGCGCGGCGCAGCGGCGCCCGGGCGGCGCTGCGCCCGATCCTGCTCGGCGGCGTGTTCAAGGGCGCGGGCAACGCCAGCCCGGCGATGATTCCGGCGAAACGCGACTGGATTCTGGACGACCTGGCGCTGTGGGCGGCGCGCTACGGCGTGACGCTGACGATTTCGCCGCATTTCCCCATCAACTCCCTGTCGCTGATGCGCGGCGCGACCGCCCTGCGCGATCAGCCGCGCTTCGTCGAATACTGCGACCTCTGCTTCAACGCCATCTGGCGCGACGGCAGGAACCTGGGCGACCCGGCGGTGACGGCGGCGGCGCTGGAGGGCGCGGGGTTTTCCGCCGCCGAATTCGCCAAAGCCATCGCCGACCCGGCGGTGAAGGCGCGCCTGAAGGCCGACACCGAGGCCGCGGTGGCGCGCGGGGTCTTCGGCGCCCCGACCTATTTCGTCGGCGAATCGATGTTTTTCGGTCAGGACCGGCAGGATTTCGTCGCCGCGGCGCTGGCCCGCCTGCCCGCTTGAGCCCCCGCCCCCGTCGCCAACGCGTGACGACGCGGGACCAATTGCGCGATTCACAGCCATCGACCGGCCTTGCCGCGCCGCGCGCTCTTGCCCTTCGGCCCGCGATCAGGTCTCTTGCGCGCGACATTCCCGTTGCTCTCCCTTGATGCGCGCCCCACTGGCGCGAGCGGAACGCCGATGATCTGGACCATACCGAATATCCTGACCTTCGCGCGGGTGCTCGCGGCGCCGCTGCTGGCCGGCGTTTTCATTCTGCTGGACCGCCCGATGGCGGATCTGGCGGCGTTCTTCCTGTTCGCCACCGCCTCGCTGACCGATTTCTTTGACGGCTGGCTGGCGCGGCGCATGGATCAGGTGAGCGATCTTGGCAAGATGCTCGACCCCATCGCCGACAAGGCCATGGTGATGATCGCGCTGGCGGTGCTGATGGCGCTGAGCGGGCTGCACTGGGCCATGCTGGTCCCGGTGGCGCTGATCATCCTGCGCGAGGTGGCGATCTCGGGCCTGCGGGAATTCCTCGGCGGGCGCATGACCATCGCCGTGACCCTGCCCGCCAAATGGAAGACCATGATCCAGATGATCGCCATCGGGGCGCTGTTTCTGGCCGGGTTCGCCGACGAAACCCTGACCGGCCTTTATTACGCCATGCCGCCGGACGTCTATGACGCGGTGCTGGCGGGCGAAATCGCCGACCCGGCCAATCTGCGGTTCTGGGCCGGCGCGGCGCCGGCGCTGGCGATGATCGGCTACGGGCTGCTGTGGATCGCGGCGCTGCTGACGCTGGTCACCGGATGGGATTATCTTACCAAGGGAATCGCCTTCATCCGCGCCGAGGAGGAAACCCAGTGAACGTGCTCTATTTCGCCTGGCTGCGCGAACGCATCGGCGCCGCGCAGGAACAGATCGAGACCGCCGCCCCCACCGTCGCGGCGCTGGTTGACGAATTGCGCGACCGCGATCCGCGCTACGCCGCCGCCTTCGCCGACCTGTCGGCGCTGCGCGTCGCCGTGGATCAGGAGGCGACCGATTTCGACGCCCCGATCGCCGGCGCCCGCGAAGTGGCGTTCTTCCCGCCGGTGACAGGGGGGTGAGCCGCGCGGCGCCCCCGGCCCCCCGCGGCGACGCCTGCCCGGTGACCATTCGCGTGCAGGCGGCGGATTTCGACATCTCCGCCGAGCTTGACGCGCTTGCCGCCGGGCGCACCGACATCGGCGCCATGGTCGCCTTCACCGGGCTGGTGCGCGACATGGCCGGCGGCGCGGCGCGGCGCGGCGCGACGATGCAGCTGGAACACTATCCCGGCATGACCGAGAAGGCGCTGGCGGCGATCGCCGCCGAGGCCGCCGCACGCTGGCCGCTGCAGGGGATCGTCATCATCCACCGCATCGGCGCGCTGGCGCCCGGCGCGCGGATCGTGCTTGCCGCCGCCGCCTCGCCCCACCGCGCCGCGGCGTTCGAGGCGGCGGATTTCCTGATGGACTTCCTCAAGACCAGGGCGCCGTTCTGGAAGAAGGAAACCACGCCGGAGGGCGCGCATTGGGTGGATGCGCGCGACTCCGACGCCGCCGCCGCCGCCCGCTGGCGACGCTGACCCCCCACCCGAAACGCACCCCGAAACGCGAAAAGCCCCCGGTGTCCCCGGGGGCTTGGCGTTTCGTTTCGGGCGCCGCCGGGCGCTCCGGCGGCGCAGCCGCTTACGCGGCGCGGCGTTTGCGCGACGCGAAGCCGAGCCCGGCCACGGCGCTGAACAGCATCAGCACGCTCGAGGGCAACGGCACCGACGAAATCGGCGTCATGCTGCTGACCAGGACCGCCGAGATGTACATCTCGTCGCCGCCGCCCAGGCCGGTGCCGTATTTCAGGTCCAGCGCCTGACCGGCGGTCAGATCGAGACCCAGCGCCAGTTCATGGACCAGCCCGTAGTTGAAGCCGTTGATGTTGACTTCGCTGCCGGCCAGGAACGTGGTGCCGTGGCTCTGGTTGCGAAAGAAGATCTTGTCGATGGTCCAGTCTTCTTCGAAGGTCAGCCGCAGGCCCTCGCCCGCGGTGATGTTGTCGTCGGCGCCGTTGGCGCATTGCCCGGTGCCGCTGACCACCGCGCCGCAGACCCCGAGCCCGGCATTGCCCTGATCGAGATAGGCGTAGTTGGCGGCGTTGGTGAAGCTGTCATCCCAGCCGGTGGCCGAAAGCATGACGCCGCCCACCGAGAACGGGTTGCTCAGGTCGATGATCGCCTTGGCCCCGCCGCCGTCGCCGAGAAAGCTGGTGACCGTGGCTTCGATGCCCTGCTCGCCGGCGATGGTGTCGGTGAAGGCGGCGAAATCAAGCGTGGCGGCCGCTGCGTTGAGCGTGGTCCCCGCAAGAATCGCCACCGCGATCCCAATAGTCGTTTTCTTGATGCTCATGAGACATGGCTCCTGTAAATGATTTCGTCTGCAACGCAGTCACGACGTTATGGGCCGGGGTGAACGGCCCCGAAAGCTAATGAACAGACCTTAGGCGCGGTCCCAGAGATTAACCAAGGGAAAAGCGCACCCCCATGCGAGGAATCAGGGTTACCGGAGTTTTTCCGCCCGAAGGCGAACAGGCCGAGTATCCGGCGCCTTTTTCACAAAATCAGTATCAAATTCTAGTTTGTTAAAATTGCGGCGCTCGGAATATTGTTCTACAGGAGCCCGACGCTTGAGCGCCGCGCCTCAAGGTTGAAATTAACAACCACAGGGCGCAAAATCACTCGTCCATCACAATTCAGGCGCGAACCAATGGCAATAACGACCAAAACATGAATGATTAACGGCCAGAACTCGGCGCCGCCGAATCTCCGATCGGCGCGGTCAGGTCCGGCGCGTCGTCCTTCGCCTTGTTGAGCTTCGGGCTGACCCGGTGAAAGGCGAAGGCCCCCTCGGGCGCCGGGCGCATCAACAGCGCGGCGCCGCGGCCCGCCTCGCCCAGCCATTTGCCGAAATCCTCGGGGCGGATGGTCACCGGCTCGCGGTGGTGGATCGCCGCAAGCCCCGGCCCGGCGGCGCAAGTGACGATGGCGCAGGCGATGACCGTCTCTCCCTCGGGGCTGCGCCAGGGCGACCAGATCCCGGCGAAGGCGAACAGCTCGCCTTGCGTCGGGTGGATGAAATACGGCTGCTTTCGCCCGTCCTCCAGCCGCCATTCGTAATAGCCGCTGGCGGGAATCAGGCAGCGCCGGCGCCGGCAGGCCTCGCGAAAGGCGGGCTTTTCGGCGATGGTCTCGGCGCGGGCGTTGATCAGCGGCGGTCCGTCGTTCAGCCGCCGACGCCAGTGCGGCACGACCCCCCAGCGGACCCGGCGCAGCGTCCTGCCCCCGGTTTCGTCGCCGTCGTCAAGCAGCACCGCGTCCACCGGCTGCGTGGGGCGGATATTGGTGCGCGGGCGCGCGGCGTCGGCGGGGTCGCCCCCCATCGGCGCGGCGCGAAACAGCGCCGCCACGGCGCTTTGGGGAACGGTCAGGGCGAATCTGCCGCACATGCGGGGCCTCCATCCGCGCATCCGTTGCGCGCGGCGCTGAGAATATTGTAACCATCGGCGGGCGATAACCCCATTTGCGACCCGCGCGCCTCGCGGGTCGAGCCGTGTTTGACGCGGGCGGCGACCGGGCCGCGCCGCGCAGGAGTGTCCCGCCCGCCATGTCCAGCGCCCCCTCGCCCGCGTCCGCCGACGCCGATCCCGGCCCCGCCGTCACCGTGCTGCTCGCGGTCCATGACGGCGAGGCCTATGTGGAAAGCGCCCTGCGCAGCGTCATGGATCAGACCCTGCGCGACATCGAAATCCTGGTCGTGGATGACGCGTCCTCCGATTCGACGCCCGAGATCCTCGCCCGCCTCGCCGCCGAGGACGACCGCATCCGGGTGCTGACCGCCAGAACCAATCTGGGTCTGCCCGCGGCGCTGAACCACGGGCTGGCGCAGGCGCGCGGGGTCTATGTGGCGCGCATGGACGCCGACGATCTGTGCCTGCCCGACCGGCTGGAAACCCAGAAACGCTACATGGATCAGCACCCGGAAATCGTGCTCTGCGGCGGCTCGGTCACCGCCATCGACGCCGCGGGAAGGCCCGGGCGCACCAGCATCCGCCCGCGCGACGCCTTCGCCACCCGCTGGCTGAACCGCTTTCACATGCCGCTGATCCACCCGACCTTCATGTTCCGCCGCGACGCCGTCGGGCCCGACCGGCTGCGCTACGACCCGGACCTGCGGGTGTCCCAGGATTACGGCTTCTGCACGCTGGCCTATCAATACGGCGAGGTCGCCTGCCTGCCCGAACCGCTGCTGCTCTACCGCTCCCATCCCGGCGCGGCGTCGAGCACCAAATGGGCCGAGCAGACCCGCAACGCCAAGATCATCGCCGAAGGGTTCCAGAAACGCGAACTCAGCCCGGCGGTTTTCGACGGGCTGGCCCGGTTTCGCGCTGTGTTCTATGACCTGAAAACCGTCACCCCCGGCGACATGGGGGCCATCGGGTCAGGCATGCGCCGGATGATCGCCGAGGACCGCGCCGCGCATCCCGACCGGCGATCATGGATGATGCGTCAGGGCGCGCAGCTGATCTTCACGGCGATCATCCGCGGCAAGGGCAGGAAGAAACCGGCGGTGCTGGGGGCCTTCGCGCTGCTGGCCCCGGATTTCGCGCTGGCGCTGGTCATGCGCCTGCTGGAGACCCGCCGCCTGCTGCCCGCCGCCCTGCGCTCCGACCCGAAGGTCTGGCGGCAGGGCGCGACGACAGCCGCCCGGCCAGACCCGAGCGCGCAGCGCCGGCCCCGCGTGCGCGCAGCGCCACGCGGGGCCGGGCCAAACGGGAAGAGCCCCGGCAGGGGCGAATGACGGGCGGGAGCGCGCCGCCTCCGGATCCGCCGGGGCCGGACGCGCGCGCCGGCGCCAACGAAAGCCGGGGGCGTCGATCGCCCCCCCGGGGGGGGGGAGCGGCATCAGGCGCGCGGGATCAACGCTCGACGATGCGCCCGTCCACATGCGGCGCGTAGGGGCTTCGGGCGGCGAGGTATTCGGCCACCACATCTTCAAGCCCCGGGCCGAAATCATAGGCGTCCATGCCCTTTTCGGCGAACACCTTGTAGCCGTCGCCGCCGCTGCGCATGTAGTTGTTGGACACCACCAGATAGGTCGCGTCCCGGTCGATCGCCGCCCAGCCGTCGCCGCTGCGCACCATCACCTCGATGACCCGCCCCTCATTGGGCGCGATCGAACGGGACCAGAGGAATTTCAGCCCCGCCACCTGCGGAAAGCGGCCCTTGACCTCCTCGACCTGGCTGACGCCGTTCTCCAGCGCCGCCACCACGTCCGCGCCGGTCAGCTTGAAGGTGGCCAGCGAATTCTGGAACGGCAGCACCGTCAGCACCTCGCCCATGGTGATCTCGCCCGCGTCGATCGAGGCCCGCACCCCGCCGCCGTTCTGGATGGCGATGGTGACGCCTTGATCCTTCACCCGGTCCAGCATGGCCTCGGCCACCAGATTGCCCATCTGGCATTCGCCGACGCGACAGGATTCCCGTTCGCCGTCGATGACCGCCGCGGCCTCGGCCACGACCTTGCGGCGGATCTCCTCCAGCGGCGCGGCCAGTTCGGCGATTCGCGTCTTGACGGCCGCGTCCTCGACCACCGCGCCATCCATGATCAGCGGCTCGCCCACCGCCTCGGTCACCTTGCCCGAATCATCGAACGTGACGTTCAGCTCGCCCAGGAACTTGCCGTAGGCATAGGCCTGCACGATCGCCGTGCGCCCGCCGTCCGGGCCCTCGACCCAGGTCGGATACGGCCCCTTGGCCCGGTCCGAGACATTGGACAGATAGGTGTTGGAATGCCCGCCGACGATCACGTCGACGCCCGCGACCGCGGCGGCGACGCGCTGATCCACCGCGTAGCCGGAATGGCTGAGCACGATGATCTTGTTGACGCCCTCGGCCTCAAGCCGCGCCACCTCGCGCGCCACCGCGGCGGCGGGGTCGTGGAAGACCACGTTCTTGCCGGGGCTCGACAATTCGCCGGTGTCCTCGGGGGTGAGCCCGATCAGTCCGATCCTCTCGCCGCCCCGCTCGATCACCGTGGAGGGCATGAGCGCGCCCGCCAGCTGCGCTTCGCCGGTCACGTCGGCATTGGACATCAGCACCGGAAAGCCGACCATGTCCATGAAGCCGCGCAGCACCTCGGGCCCGTCGTCGAATTCGTGGTTGCCCACGGTCATGGCGTCGTAGCCGAGCCCGTTCATCATCTCGGCCGCGGCCTTGCCCTTGTAGTAGGTGTAGAACAGGGTGCCCTGGAACTGGTCGCCGCCATCCACCAGAATCGCGTTGTCGGCGCGCGCCCGCGCCGCGCGCACCGCCGTGGCCAGCCGCGCCGAGCCGCCGAAGCACTTGCCCTCGGCGTTGCTTTGCGCCGAACAGCCGCTGTCGTATTTGCTGATCGGCTCGAAGCGGCTGTGAAAGTCGTTGGTGTGCAGGATCGTCAGGCTGTATTCGGCGTTCGCCGCAGTGAGGGTGGCCGTGACGGCGGCCGCGATCGCGATCGCGGCGCCGCCCATCGAGGTCAGTCTGGTCATTTTGAAGGATCCTTCCTGTTGTCCCCGCGACCCGGCCCGGGGTCTCCCGCCCCGCAGGAGCGGCCCGCCGCGCCGGCCTGTCGCGTTCATTGGCGCCGGGCGATCGAATCTGCGCCTTGCCGGTCCTTTTCCAAGACGCGCCGGACGCCCGTCATGTTAACTCTGATAATTCCATGTTAACTCTAAGTCAAATTGAAGAAAATTTTCGACAATGTTACCTCTATTCCTGTGTTGGGTTGCATAGGGGAATTTATCATGCATTTCATCTTCAAGGGTTTTGTCGGCGCCGCCGCTGCGGCGCTGTTCGCCGTTTCCGCCGCCGAGGCCGGAACCGTCTATTCGGTCTCCGATGACGGCGGGGCGACCTTCGCCACCGTGGCGCCGCTTGCCACCGCCGAGACGTCGAGCAGCTTCTACAACTACGCGAACGCCATTGCCAACCCCAGCTTCACGCTGCTGGACAACGCCATCCACCTGTTCCTGCACGAGGACACCACCGCCACGGGCGCGGCGTCGATCTCGCTCGGCATGATCCTCACCAAGACCAGCGGCGATCTGGCCAAGACCGTGTTCCACATGAGCGGCGCGCCGGCCGCGGCGATCGCCGGCGTCGAGGACGATCCCAGCGACTATTTCGGCTGGGAAGACGACGGCGACGTCAACGGGCGCTATTCCATGTGGTGGCGCGCCGCCAACCGCGACGGCTTCACCATCGACAATCTGGGCGCGTCCGACTGGCGCATCGACATCGAGAGCGATCTGCTCGAAGGCGTCAGCGACGTGGTGTTCCTGACCGGCGATCCCATGGCCCCGACGATGCTGTCGCTGAGCGGCCTCGACAACGTGGCCATCGTCGCCGAGACGCTGGTCACCGGCGGCGGCGGCCAGGTCGCGCCGGTGCCCCTGCCCGCCGCGCTGCCCATGCTGGGCGCCGCGCTGGCCGGGCTGGCCGGGATGCGTCGCTTCCGCCGCAAGGCCTGAGCCCGCAAGGGCGCGATGACCGAACGGGGGCGGCGGCGCCGCGCCCGTTCCTGCGCCGCCAGGCATCCTGATCCGGGGCCGGCCCGCTGACGGGCCTCCCGATCGACCGGGGCCTCTCGACCAACTGGTTTTCAGACATGGCGCGCCGCCACGCCGATCCCGGCGCCGCGCCCGACCTCACGCAAGACCGCCTTTCGACATATCGACCCGGCCGCCCCTCGCCAGCGCGGCCCGCCCTGTGACCGCTGCAAACGTCCGAGCCGCGTCGGCTCGCATCTGAGGCAACCCGTGACGGCGCATGTTGCGCCGAACAGGAAAACCCCCGCCGTCGGCATGACGGCGGGGGTTTTTCTGCCTTGCGCATCGCGCGCGCCGACCCCCTTGCGGGGGGCGACGCGCGGGCGGCGCCTAGTTCTTGGCGTAGTATTCCACCACCAGCTGCGGTTCCATCATCACCGGATAGGGCACGTCGCCGAGGCTGGGCGTGCGCACGAAAATCGCGGTCAGCTTGGTGTGATCGGCCTCGATGTATTCCGGCACGTCGCGCTCGCCCGACTGGGTGGCCTCGAAGATCAGCGCCATCTGGCGGGACTTCTCGCGCACCTCGATCAGGTCGCCTTCCTTGACCCGGTAGGAGGGGATGTTGACCCGCTTGCCGTTCACCGTCACGTGGCCGTGATTGACGAACTGGCGCGCCGCGAACACCGTGGGCACGAACTTGGCGCGGTAGACCACCGCGTCAAGGCGGCGTTCCAGCAGGCCGATCAGCATTTCCGAGGTGTCCCCGCGCAGGCGCTCGGCCTCGGCGTAGATGCGGCGGAACTGCTTCTCGGTGAGATCGCCGTAATAGCCCTTCAGCTTCTGCTTGGCGCGCAGCTGGATGCCGTAGTCGGACAGTTTGCCCTTGCGGCGCTGGCCGTGCTGGCCGGGGCCGTATTCGCGCCGGTTCACCGGGGATTTCGGGCGGCCCCAGATGTTTTCGCCCATGCGGCGGTCGATCTTGTACTTGGCGGCGGTGCGCTTGGTCATCCGCGTGCTCCTTGTCTGTCAAATGCGGGCGCTCTCCTCTCCCCAACCATGCGGCGGGGCGACAGGGACAATCTTGCGAAAGCCGCGAACGCCATGGGAACCCGCTTCCGTAACCGGGGGCGGGATGGGCGGCTTATATAGCCCCCGGCGCCGGAGTCAACCGACCGCCCGGCGCCGCGCCGCGCCAATGACATGGATCAAGGCGAATTCCCCCGCCCGGCGCCAGACTGCGCCCGTGTTTCCCGCAACGGGACATGATCCCCGCATACGGAGCAGAGCCATGAGCATCAAGAACATTCTGGTATCCTACAACGCGCTGCCCTCGGCCAAGGCGGCGCTCGACCTCGCCCTGAAGATGGCGGAGAAATACGACGCGCACATCACCGGCATCCTGTCCTACGGGCCGAGCCGCATGTCGGTGGCGCTCGGGCCCTGGGTGACGCCGGACCT
This sequence comes from Oceanicella sp., assembly GCF_056449545.1. NCBI lineage: Bacteria > Pseudomonadati > Pseudomonadota > Alphaproteobacteria > Rhodobacterales > Paracoccaceae > Oceanicella > Oceanicella sp. Next base: position 21,250 of record NZ_JBWOMN010000069.1, read on the forward strand.
GCTCGAAACCATTCAGGAAAACGAAACCGCGCGCCGCGCCGAGATCCGCGCCAGCTTCGACGCCGCCTGCAAGGAATTCGAGGATGACCGCCCCGGCAAGAGCCATTTCATGGATCTGGGCGGCGACGCCGACGAATCGCTGATGGAGGCGGCGCGCTACTATGACATCGTGGTCATGGGCCAGTATCAGTCCGACCCCGAGACCGCGCATTTCGCCCCCCATCCCGACACCGTGGCGCTGAATTCCGGGCGCCCGGTGCTGGTGGTGCCCGAAGATTACCGCACCGACCGGCTCGGCGACCGGGCGGTGCTGGCCTGGGACGGCAAGCGCGCCGCGGCGCGGGCCATGTCCGACGCCATGTCGATCCTCGAAAACAAGTCCATCGTCACCATCCTCACCGTCGGGTCGGGCGAGGCCTCGCAGCGCAAGGAGGGCCTCGACGTGGTCGCCCATCTGGCCCGCCACGGCATCATGACCGACTGGAAGAACGTGCCGCGCAACGGCGGCGGCGTCGGCGGCGCGATTCTGGACATGTGCGAGGAAAAGAAGGCCGGCCTGCTGGTGATGGGCGCCTACGAGCATTCGAAATTCACCGAGGAGCTGATCGGCGGCACCACCAAGTCGATCATGAAGAACGCCCGCATCCCGATCCTGCTGGCGCACTGACCGCGGCGCCGGGCGCGCGCCGGACCTTGGGCCGGGGCGAATGCGGCGGCCGCGGCGCGCGCCGTCCGTTCAGCGCGGCTCGACCGGGGCGTAGCGGTCGCGCAGCTTCTGCAGCCCGCCCTGCACGCCGAATTCCGCCTGCAGGCGGATCAGTTCGGCGTCGCGGCGGCGGAACTCCTCGATGATCTCGTCGGCCATGTCCTCGTCGCCGAGGCGCACGAGCCCGCGCCGCGCCAGCTCCACCGCCGATTCGAAGGTCTCGCGCACCACCTCGTCGGCGCCGGCCTCGCACAGCTCCGCCTCCGAAAACCGGTCATAGGTGTCCACGAAGATCGCCACCCCCGGAAAGCGTTCCTTGATGCGCTTCACCGCCTCGCGGGCGCCGTCGCGGTCGTCGATGCACAGAAAGATGATCGCCGCGCCCTCGGCCCCGGCGCTCTTGAGCACGTCGATGCGCCGGGCGTCGCCGTAATAGACCTTTGATCCGAAGCCGCCGGCCATGCGGATGCGACGCGGGGAATTGTCGATCAGGGTGACGCTGTGCCCGCGCAGCCGCAGCACCCGCGCCACCACCTGCCCGACGCGGCCGAACCCGGCGATCAGGATGCGCGAGCGGGGGGCGCGGGACGCGTCCTCCAGATCGCCGGCGGCGTCGTCCTCGACCGGGGCGGCGCGTTCGGCCAGCAGGATCGCGAAGGGCGTCAGCACCATCGAGGCGGTGACGATCGCCGCCAGCAGCGAATGCTCGGCGCCGTCGATGACGCCTTCGCCCGCGGCGGCGGTGAACAGCACGAAGGCGAATTCGCCGCCCTGCCCCAGCGTCGCCGCGATGCGCCGCGCGTCATGGGCGTGCGACCCGAAGGCGCGGCTGAGCCCATAGAGCGCCGCGCCCTTCAGCGCGAACAGCCCCAGCGCGCCGCCCAGCACGACCAGCCAGTCATCGGCGATCAGCGACCAGTTCAGGGTCATGCCGAAGCCCATGAAGAACAGCCCCAGCAGCAGGCCGCGAAACGGTTCGATGTCGCTTTCCAGCTGGTGGCGGAATTCGGTCTCGGCCAGCATCACCCCGGCGATGAAGGCCCCCATGGCCATGGACAGGCCCACGTATTCCATGGCCAGCGCGGCCCCGGTCACCACCAGCAGCGCGGCGGCGGAAAACACCTCGTCGGCGCGGGCGCGCGCCACCAGCCTGAGCGCCGGCTGCAGCACGTAGCGCCCGGCCAGCACCAGCGCCGCCACCGCGCCCAGCGCCAGCAGCACGCTGGCGCTGTCGAGCCCGCCCTCGGATGCCGGGGCCAGCAGCGCCACCAGCGCCAGCAGCGGCACGATGGCCATGTCCTGGAACAGCAGGATCGAGAACGCCCGATCGCCGTAGGGCCGCGACAGATCGCCCTTTTCGCGCAGGATCTGCACCGCGAAGGCGGTCGAGGACAGCGCCAGCGCCAGCCCCGTGGTCAGCGCCGCGCGCCAATCCATCCCGAAGGCCAGCAGCGCCCCGGTCAGCGCCGCGCCGCTCAGCGCCACCTGCAGCAGGCCAAGCCCGAAGATTTCGGTGCGCATGCGCCAGAGCCGCGCCGGGCGCAGCTCCAGCCCGATGACGAACAGCAGCAGCACCACGCCGAATTCGGCGAAGGCCAGCACGGATTCGGGCTCGCCCACCGCCCCGGCGCCGAAAGGCCCGATCGCCGCCCCGGCCGCGAGGTAGCCCAGCACCGCCCCGAGCCCGATGCGCTTGAACAGCGGCACGGCGACCACGGCGGCGCCGAGAAACACCATCGCCTCAACCAGAATTTCGCTTCCGCCGCCAACCGCCATCCGCTCGACGCCCTTGTTGCGCGCATCCGCCGCGCGGCCCGCCGCCGCGTTCGCGCGTCCCTTTTGCTGGAGCCCCGGCCCCGGCGCAACCGCGCCCGGATCCGTGTAACATGGCCCCGCGACTCTCGTCCGGATTGTTTCGGCCGAATCGGCGCCCCCCATGGATCGACGCCTGACCGCCATCCCCGGCGATGCGGCGCATGCGGCGGCGCCGGCCGGTTTCCCGCGCCAACCGGGCCGTCCCCGAACCCTCGGCCTGCGGCGCGAATGGCCGCGCCCGCTTGCGTCCGGCGTCCGCCTCGCTATAACCGGCGCGGCCCCCCCTCACGGCCCCGAGCAATACGCCTGCGCGCCCGCGCGGGTCAGCGTGGAGCGACCATGCCCAAGCGGAACGACATTTCCTCGATCCTCATCATCGGGGCCGGGCCGATCATCATCGGTCAGGCCTGCGAGTTCGACTATTCCGGCGCTCAGGCCTGCAAGGCGCTGCGCGAGGAAGGGTTTCGCGTGGTGCTGGTCAATTCCAATCCGGCGACCATCATGACCGACCCGGACATGGCCGACGCCACCTATATCGAGCCGATCACCCCGGAAATCGTCGCCCGCATCATCGAGAAGGAGCGCCCCGACGCGCTGCTGCCCACCATGGGCGGGCAGACCGCGCTCAACACCGCGCTGGCGCTCGACGACGACGGCACGCTGGAAAAATTCGGCGTCGAGCTGATCGGCGCCAAGCGCAAGGCCATCGAGATGGCCGAGGACCGCAAGCTGTTCCGCGAGGCCATGACCCGCATCGGGCTGGAAAACCCCAAGGCCACCATCGCCAACAACATGGCCGAATGCATGGCGGCGCTGGATCATGTGGGCCTGCCGGCGATCATCCGCCCGGCCTTCACGCTCGGGGGCACCGGCGGCGGGGTCGCCTACAACCGCGCCGATTTCGAGGCGATCTGCAGATCGGGGCTCGACGCCTCGCCGGTCAGCCAGATCCTGATCGACGAATCGCTGCTCGGCTGGAAGGAATTCGAGATGGAGGTGGTGCGCGACGTCGCCGACAACTGCATCATCGTCTGCTCCATCGAAAACCTCGATCCCATGGGCGTGCACACCGGCGATTCGATCACCGTCGCCCCGGCGCTGACCCTCACCGACCGCGAATACCAGATGCTGCGCAACGCCAGCATCGCGGTGCTGCGCGAAATCGGCGTCGAGACCGGCGGATCCAACGTGCAGTTCGCCATCAGCCCGGACAGCGGCCGCGTGGTGGTGATCGAGATGAACCCGCGGGTGTCGCGGTCCTCGGCGCTGGCCTCCAAGGCGACGGGGTTCCCGATCGCGCGCATCGCCGCCAAGCTCGCCGTGGGCTACACGCTGGACGAGCTGGACAACGACATCACCAAGGTGACCCCGGCGAGCTTCGAGCCGACCATAGACTACGTGGTGATCAAGATCCCGCGCTTCGCCTTCGAAAAATTTCCCGGATCCAAGCCCGAGCTCAGCACCGCGATGAAATCCGTCGGCGAGGCCATGGCCATCGGCCGGACATTCCACGAATCGCTGCAAAAGGCGCTGGCCTCGATGGAGACCGGGCTCAGCGGGCTCGATGACATCGCCATCCCCGGCCTGCAGGAGGCGCGCGACGACGAGGATCGCCAGCGCGCCGTGATCGCCGCGCTCAGCCAGCAGACCCCGGATCGCATCCGGGTCATCGCCCAGGCCATGCGCGAGGGGCTGGGCGACGACGACATCGCCGCCGCCACCAGCTACGATCCGTGGTTCCTCGCCCGCATCCGCGACATCACCGAGGCCGAGGCGGCGATCCGCGCCCATGGTCTGCCCGAGGACATTCACGGGCTGCGGGCGCTGAAGATGCTGGGGTTCTCCGACGCGCGGCTCGGCGATCTCACCGGGCTGACCGAGGACGGGGTGCGCCGCATCCGCCACGCGCTCGGCCTGCGCCCGGCGTTCAAGCGCATCGACACCTGCGCCGCGGAATTCGAGGCCCAGACCCCCTACATGTATTCCACCTACGAGGCCGACGCGATGGGCGAGGTGGAATGCGAATCCCGCCCCACAGGCGCGAAGAAGGTGGTGATTCTCGGCGGCGGGCCCAACCGCATCGGGCAGGGCATCGAATTCGACTACTGCTGCTGCCACGCCTGCTACGCGCTCACCGCCGCGGGCTACGAAACCATCATGATCAACTGCAATCCCGAGACGGTTTCGACCGACTACGACACCTCCGACCGGCTGTATTTCGAACCCCTGACCGAGGAAACCGTGCTGGAGATCCTGCACGCCGAAATGCAGAACGGCGTGCTGCACGGGGTGATCGTGCAGTTCGGCGGGCAGACCCCGCTGAAGCTCGCCCATGCGCTTGAAGCCGCCGGCATTCCGATCCTCGGCACCACGCCCGACGCCATCGATCTGGCCGAGGACCGCGAGCGTTTCCAGCAGCTGCTCGACGAACTGGGGCTGCTGCAGCCGCGCAACGGCATCGCGCGATCCGACGAAGAAGCGGTGCGCATCGCCGCCGAGGTCGGGTTCCCGGTGGTGATCCGCCCCTCCTACGTGCTGGGCGGGCGGGCCATGGAGATCGTCGCCGACGACGCCCAGCTTTCGCGCTACATCCGCGAGGCGGTGGTGGTGTCGGGCGACAGTCCGGTGCTGATCGACAGCTATCTTTCCGGCGCGGTGGAGGTCGACGTGGACGCGATCAGCGACGGAACGCGCGTGCATGTCGCCGGAGTCATGGAGCATATCGAGGAGGCCGGCGTGCATTCCGGCGACAGCGCCTGCTCGCTGCCGCCCTATTCGCTGAGCCGCGCCATGATCGACCGGCTGAAGGCGCAGACCGTGCAACTGGCGCTGGGGCTGAAGGTGCGCGGGCTGATGAACGTGCAATTCGCCATCAAGGGCGACGACATCTACGTGCTGGAGGTGAACCCGCGGGCCTCGCGCACCGTGCCGTTCGTGGCCAAGGCCGTGGGCTCGCCGATCGCCGCCATCGCCGCGCGGGTGATGGCGGGCGAAACCCTTGACGGTTTCGCGCTGAAATCCCCGGACACGCCGCATGTGGCGGTGAAGGAGGCGGTGCTGCCCTTCGCCCGCTTCCCCGGCGTCGACACCCTGCTGGGGCCGGAGATGCGTTCGACGGGCGAGGTGATGGGGCTGGACGCCACCTTCGAGCGCGCCTTCCTGAAAAGCCAGATCGGCGCCGGGGTGGACCTGCCCGAAGGCGGCCCCGACGGCGCAAACGTGTTCGTGTCGGTGAAGGACGGCGACAAGGGGGCGGTGCTGGAGGCGGCGCGGATCGTGCAGGATCTGGGCTTTCACATCCTCGCCACCGGCGGCACGGCGGCCTATCTGATTGAAAACGGCGTTGCGGCCGAACTGGTGAAAAAAGTCTACGAGGGCCGCCCCAACATCGTCGACCGCATGAAGGACGGCGACGTCGCGCTGGTGTTCAACACCACCGGGGGGCTGCAATCGGTGGCCGACAGCAAGGAAATCCGCACCGTGGCGCTGTATGGCAAGATCCCCTACTGCACCACCGCCGCCGGGGCCCATGCGGTGGCCCGGGCGCTGCAGGCGCGCCGCGAGGGGCCGCTGGACGTGGCCGCCCTCCAGACCTACGTCGCCTGAGACGGGGCCGGGGCGCGGCCCGGCGCATTCTCGGCGCAATCCCGGTCCAGACTGGATCGGGCGAAGACCGCATCGGCGAAGCAAGTGACGGGAGGCGCGGGCGTGTCCGCAGCAGGATTGCATATCCTAAAGCTCTGCGTCGGGGTGGCGAAGGTCGAAGACCTCGCCGTCGGGCAGGCCAGACGCAGCGCCGAACGCCGCGCGGCGGGCGAGGACGACCGCCCGCGCCACGTCACCCGCATGTGGCCCCGGCGCAAGGATGAAATCCTTGCCGGCGGCTCGCTCTACTGGATCATCAAGGGACGGATGATGGTGCGCCAGCGCATCACCGCCATGGAGCCCGCCGATCTGGGCGACGGAATCAATCGCTGCGCCATCATGCTCGACCCGGCGCTGGTGCTGGTGGAGCCGGTGATCCGCCGCCCGTTCCAGGGCTGGCGCTATCTGAAGGCCGAGGACGCGCCGGGCGATCTCGGCGGCGCCGGGGCGCCCGCGGACCTGCCCGCGCCGCTGCGCGCGGCGCTGGCCGAAATCGGCGTGCGGTGACGCCCATGTCGCTGCGCGCCCACGCCTTCGCCGAGGCGCTGACCCGGCTGCGGGAACAGCATGTGGCGGCGTTGCTGGAACGCATCGCCACGCTGATCGATCTGGGCGCCGAGGTCACGCCGGAACCCTGGCTGCGCGACGCGGACGGCGATCTGCGCCGCAGCGCCATCCTGCGCCTGCCCGCCCGCGCCGATCTGGCGGCGACGCGCGCCGGGCGGGCGCTGCCGCCGCCGGCCCCGGACATGCAGGCCGGGGCGGCGCCCATCGCCCTGACCGCCTTCCCCGCCGGCGAGATCATGCTGCAGGACGATATGCCCCTGACCCTGCAGCCGTTCCGCTGGCAGGCGGCGCTGCTGACGCTCGACGCCCCGGGCCGCGTCCCGGACTGGACCCCCCTGCGCCGCTGGGCGCTGGAATGGATGCAGGCGCATCACGGCGCCGAGGCGCCCGAACTGCTGGGCGCCCTGCATGCGCTGGGCGATCCGCGCCAGGAGGGCGCGCAATTCCTGCTGTCGGTGGATTTCGGCTCCGCGCCGCCGCGCGCGGTCAGCGAACTGGCCGAGGCGCTCGCCCATGCCGGCGCCGATCGCGTCGCGCTCGGCCCGCAAACCTGACGCAAGGGGCGCGATCCCGCCGAATCGCCTGATCGCAGCGCCTGATCGCCAGCCATGCGGCGCAAAGGCCGGCCAGGCTGCGCCCCCGGCGCCCCCTGACAGGACAAGGAAAATCAGCGGCGGGTCACGGGCGTGTTGTCGATCAGCCGCACGTCGCCGATGGTGATCGCCGCGAACAGCCGCCCGGGCCGATCGGGGTCCAGCCGCGATTGCTCGGCCAGGGTCGCCTCGTTGCGCAGATCGAAATACTCCACTTCCGCGCCGGCATCGGCCAGCGCGTCGGCGCCGGCGTCAAGCGCCGCGTCCACGTCGCTCCCGGCCGCGATCGCCGCCGCCGCCTTGACCAGTTCGCGATACAGCCGCGCGGCGGCGCGCCGGTCCTCGCCCTGAAGCCGCTCGGAGCCGGCGGATATGGCGATGTCGTCCATGTCGCGTTCCGTGGGCGCCGCGACGATGCGGATCGGCAGATCCAGATCCCGCGCCACCCGCCGCATGATCGCCAGCCGCTGCCAGTCGCGTTCGCCCAGCATCGCCACATCGGCCTGCGCCTGGTTGAATATCTTGACCATGGAGCGGATATAGCCGTCAAAGCGCCGCGGGTTTTCTTCGCCGCACAGCACGTCGGTCATGCCGCGCAGCCGGATCTCGGTGGCGTAGCCGGCGGGGAAGAAGGTGCTCGCGGCCGGGGCGTAGAGCGCGTCGCAGCCCTCGATGTCCAGCAGATCGGCGTCCGCGTCCTCGGTCGGGGCGTAATCCTCGGGCCCCATGCCCTCGGGCCGATCCAGCGGGTCCGTGAAGATCACCGCCAGCACGCGATCGCATTCGCGCCGCGCCTCGCGCATCAGGCTCAGATGCCCGTCATGCAGCGCGCCCTGCGTGGGCGCGACGGCGATGGTCTCTCCAAAGGCGCGCCACGACTTGATGCGCGACCGCAATTGCGAGACGGACCGGATGATCGGTAAGTTGTGCATTTCAACCAAGCATGTAAGCGCCCGAAGACCCCGGGCGCTGGGGGGATTTCGTCAGCGCGCCGGCATTCGCGCGCAGTAAAAACGCGGTCCTCGACAGTGAAGACCTCATTCAATGAGTCTCTCACCTATGGGTTTGCGGCCGCAGTTTCAAGCAGCGGCAGATTGAGCGCCGTGGCCAAAGCTTTCGCGGCGCCCCGTGAAATATCGTTCCACTGCGCGGCGCCGGACAGGCACAGATTCGCCTCGCTGTTCAGAATGAGCCCGTCGGACAGGACCCGCAAGTGGTTCGCGCGCAAGGTGTCCCCACTTGACGTAATGTCCACAATCGCTTCGGCGGTCAGGTTCTTCACCGCGCCCTCGGTGGCGCCCTGGCTGTCCACCAGCCGGTAGTCGGCGACGCCGTGGCGCTGGAAGAACCGGCGCGTCAGCACGTGATATTTTGTCGCAACGCGCAGCGAAATCCCGTGGCGGGCGCGAAAATCGGCGGCGACGGCGTCGAGATCCGCCATGGTCTCCACATCCGCCCAGGCGGCGGGCACTGCGACGATCAGATCCGCGTGGCCGAAACCCAGCTTCGCCGCCAGGCGGATCCTGCCTTCCCAGCCGGGGATCTTTTCACGCACCAGGTCCTCGCCGGTCACGCCAAGGTGAATCCGCCCCGCCGCCAGCTCACGCGGAATTTCCCCGGCCGAGAGCAGCACCAGTTCGACGCCGTCGATCCCCGACACCAGCCCGGCGTATTCCCGCACATCGTCCGCGGGCGTGATGGCGACGCCCCGCGCCGCGAACCAGTCCACGGTTTTCTGGCGCAGCCGCCCCTTGGACGGCAGCCCGAGCTTGAGACCGGCGCCCTGCGGGGTCATGCGCCGCCCCCCCTTGCCGCGATCAACGCTTCCGGGCGCACCACGCCGCCCACCGCCGCCAGCCGCGCGCCGCCGCCCAGCCGCTGCATCAGCGCGTCATAGCGCCCGCCGCCGCCCAGCGGCGGCAGATGCGGCGCGCCGGGGGCGCGGAATTCGAACACGAAGCCGTCATAGTATTCCAGCGCCCGCCCGAACGAAGCGTCGAAGGGCAGCGCCCCGGCGTCGATCCCGCGCGCCGCCAGCGCCTCGAGCCGCGTTTCCATGCGATCCAGCGCCGGGCTCAACGCCGGGGCCTCGGCGGCCAGCGCGCGCAGATCGTCAAGCGCCTCGGCCGAGGGCCCGCGCACCGCCAGCGCCGCCTCGATCAGCGCGATGCGTCCGGCGGCGATCGGCGGCGTGCGGGCTTCCTCAAGCAGCGCCTCGGCGCGATCGGCGATCTCCTCGACGCCGCGCAGCCCCACCAGCCGGCGCGCGCCGATATGCGCCAGCAGCGCGGACCGCCCCGTTGCGGCGGCCGCCAGAAGCGCCGCGCGTTCAGGCGACGCCGCCCCGCCCCCGGCGCCGAAACCCTCCAGCACCGCGCGGAATTTCCCGGGCCGCCAGACATGGCGGCGCAGGGCGGCGCGGCGGCGCTCCGGGCCCTCGACGCCGTCGATCAGCGCCAGCGCGATCGACAGATCCCCGGTCAGCGCCGTCACCTCCACGCCGTGCAGCGCATCGCGGATCAGCGTGAAGATCTCGGCGTCGGCGGCGACGGCGTCGGCCTCGCCGAGCATCTCCATCCCCGCCTGCAAATATTCCGTGGGCCGGGTCGATCCGGCCTCCTGTCGCCGCCAGACCGTGCCGCAATAGGCGTAGCGGGCGGGCGTCGGGGCGCCCGAATCGCGAGCGAAATGCGTCAGCGCCACGGGCACGGTGAAATCGGGCCGCAGGATCAGTTCGCCGTCGACCGGGTCATGGGCGATGAAGGCGCGCGCGCGGATGTCCTCGCCATAGATGTCGAGCAGCAGATCGGCGGGCTGCAGCGATGGCGGCGCAATCGGGCGCGCCCCGGCGCGCGCGAACAGCGCCGCGATGCGCGCGGTTTCCTCCGACAGCGCCCCGAGCCCCGGCCCGACGCGCCCCCCCGGCAGATAGGCGCGCGAGGCGCTCATCAGGATTTTCCCGCATCCCGATCGGCGCGCGCGATCATCGCCGCCACTTCATCCACCAGATCAGCGCGCAAGACCTCGATCTGCGCGGGCTGGGATTTCCACTGCTCGTTGGTCTCGATCTGCGCCGCCAGCCGCGCGCCCAGCGCCAGATCCTTGATCTGCACCACGCCGCGCCGCTTCTCGTCCTCGCCCTCGATCACCGCCACCGGGGCGGCGCGCCTGTCGGCGTATTTCAGCTGCTTGCCCATGGCGCCGCCGCCAAGGAACACCTCGGCGCGGATGCCGGCGGCGCGCAGTTCGCCGACCATGCGCTGGTAATCGGCCATCCGCGCCCGGTCCATCACCGTCACCACCACCGGCCCGGGCAACGGCGCCCCGGCCCGCCCCCTGGCGCGCAGCGCCGCCAGCAGCCGGTCGACGCCGATGGAGATCCCCGTCGCCGGCGTCGTCTGGCCGGTGAAGCGGCGGACCAGATCGTCATAGCGCCCGCCCCCCGCCACCGAGCCGAACTGCCGCTTGCGCCCCTTGTCGTCGAGGATCTCGAAGGTCAGCTCCGCCTCGTAGACCGGCCCGGTGTAATAGGCCAGCCCGCGCACCACCGACGGATCGATGACCACGCGATCCGCCCCGTAGCCCTGCGCGTCGAGCAGCGCGGCGATCTCCTCCAGCTCGGCCACGCCCTCGGCGCCGATCTGCGATTCCCCGACCAGCTCGCGCAGCCGGGCGCAGGTGGCGGCGCCGCTGTCGCGCCGCGCCGCGGCGAACCCCATGACGATCCCGGCGGCCGCGTCGTCAAGCTCCGCGCCCCTGGTGAAATCGCCGCTCGCATCCTTGCGCCCGGCGCCAAGCAGCGCGCGCACCCCGTCGGGCCCCAGCCGGTCAAGCTTGTCGATGGCGCGCAGCACGACGCCGCGCCGGTCCGCGTGCAGCTCCGGGTCGGCGGGGTCCAGCACCCCGGCCCGCTCCATCACCCCGTTCAGCACCTTGCGGTTGTTGATGCGGATGACGAAATCCTCGCGCGCCACGCCCACGGCCTCCAGCGCCTCGGCGAGCATGGCGCAGATCTCCGCGTCGGCGGCCATCGAGGCCGAACCCACGGTGTCCGCGTCGCATTGATAGAACTGCCGATAGCGCCCCGGCCCCGGCTTTTCGTTGCGCCAGACCGGGCCCATGGCGTAGCGCCGGTAGGGGGTCGGCAGGTCGTTGCGATGCTGCGCGAACACCCGGGCCAGCGGCGCGGTCAGATCGTAGCGCAGCGCCAGCCAGCCGTCGTCATCGTCCTGCCAGGCAAAGACGCCGGCGTTGGGGCGGTCCACGTCGGGCAGGAATTTTCCCAACGCCTCGACGGTCTCGACGGCGCTGGTCTCCAGCGGGTCGAAACCGTAAAGCCGATAGACTGCGGCGATGCGCGCCAGCATGGCGTCGCGCTCGGCGACCTCGGCCCCGAAATAATCGCGAAAGCCGCGCGGCGTGCGGGCGGCGGGGCGCCGGACCTTGGGTTTCCTGTCTCTGGCCATGGGGTCGGGTCCTTCGTGATCCACGCCGCAGGCTCGGGCGCGGCGCGCGCGCGTTGCTTAGCGGATCGCCCATTGCGGGGCAAGGCGGGGGCCGCGCCCCGCAACCGCGCCCCGCAACCCCGCCCCCTACACGCCGAACCCGGCCAGCCGCGGCAGATACAGCGCCAGCGGCTGGAACAGCAGCACCAGCGCCAGCCCGATCAGCATCAGCAGCACGTAGGGCATGGCGCCGCGGATCACCTCGGCCAGCGGCGCCCTGGCGATGCCCTTGATGACGAACAGGTTCATGCCCACCGGCGGGGTGATCAGCGCCAGTTCCAGATTGATCATCAGCAGCACCCCGTACCAGACCAGGTTCACGTCGAACTGGACCAGCGCCGGCAGCACGATCGGCGTGGTGATCAGGATGATGGCGATGGTCTCCAGAAACATCCCCAGCACGAAGATCACCAGCATCACCACCAGAATGAACTGCATGGGCCCGAGCCCGAGCGCCGTGACGCTCTCCATCAGCTCGATGGGCAGGCGGATGATGGTGACCGCATGGCCGAACATCGCCGCCGCGGCGAGGATCATGAACAGCATGGCGGTGGTGCGCACGGTCTCGTAGGCGGTCTGGGCGAAATCCCGGATCCCGAAATTGCGGTAGATCGCGGCGCCCACGAACAGCGCGTAGATGCAGCCGATGGCCGCGGCCTCGGACGCCGTGAACACCCCCAGATAGATCCCCCCCAGCACCACCGGCGGCATCAGCAGCGACCAGACCGAGCGGCGCATCGCTTTCGCGCAGGCGGCAAAGCCGATCCAGTCGCTCTGGCGGATCTCGCGGCGAAAATACCCCTGCGACATGCAGAACGCCGCGAACAGCAGCGCCATCAGCACCCCCGGGATCAGCCCGGCGATGAACAGCGCCCCGATCGAGGTCTCGGACACGATGGCGTAAAGGATCATCGGCCCCGAGGGCGGGATCAGGATGCCCAGCGTGCCCCCGGCGGCGATCACCCCATAGGTGTCGCTGGGCCGGTAGCCGAAGCGCTGCATCTGCGGAATGGCGCTCGACCCGATGGTCAGCGCGGTGGCCACCGAGGACCCGGAGATCGCCGCGAAGATCGTGCAGGCCAGCACCGTCGCCACCCCCAGCCCGCCGCGAAAATGCCCCACCAGCGCGTTGGCCGCGTCATAGAGGTCGTCGACCACCCTGGCGCGGATCATCACATGGGCCATGAACGCGAACATGGGGATCGCCGTCAGCAGCCCGTTGTCAAGCTTGGCGAACACCGTGTCCGCGATCGAGGACACGCTGCCCTCGCTCAGCACGGTGACGGCGATGGCGATCAGCCCCAGCCCGGCGAAGATCGGAATGCCGGTCAGCAGCAGCAGGATCAGCGCCGCCAGAATCAGAAACGTCGTCATCGCCGGCGCCGCAGGCCGAGGATCAGATCAAGGCCGCGCGCCACGGCAAGCAGAAACAGCAGCCCGGCGCCGACCAGCATGAAGGATTGCGGGATCCACAGCGGCGCCTCCAGATAGCCGTCGGAATAGACCCCGATCATGCGCGAGAACCGCACCGCGCCCAGCGCGCTGACGAACAGCACGCCCGACACGATGGCGACCGACAGGTTGGCCCAGAGGTCGAGCAGCCGGCGGCGCGGCCCGGCGACGCGTTCGCTGAGGATATCGACGCAGACATGTTCGCCCCGGCGCAGCGCCTCCGCCGCGCCGAGCATGACGATGGCGACCACCAGAAACCCCGACAATTCGTCGGACCAGGTGACCGGACGCCCGAGCACGTAGCGGCGAAACACGCTGAACCCGGTGACCGCCAGCGTCAGGGCCACCAGCATGGCGCTGAGCACGCTGGCGGCGAAAGCCAGCCAGCCGATGGCGCGGGTCAGCGGGGACGCGCCGAGGTCAGGGGGGGGATCAGGCGAAAAACCGGGGGGAAAACCTGGGGACGGGGCGTCGCGCGACGCCCCCTCCCCCCCCGGGGCAAACGGTCTCCAGCCCGGCGCCGACCAGCATGAAGGATTGCGGGAT